>NZ_WXWP01000173.1:0-25303 GCF_009904765.1 Vibrio sp. V39_P1S14PM300 | reverse complement strand
GCTTGCATGTGTCTCATATACCTATACTAGACAAAGGTACTCCTATCCATCGTGCCTTAAACCTATCCATTTTTTCATTGAAGATAAATGTAGCTCTTTGCCCTTGATGGCTTTCAAGGGCATTTTTTTGATACTTTGGTGTGAAGGAGCGAATTACACGAGCGGCTTTACTTTATCGGCTAAGGCGTTTGCCTGGGAGCCTTGCCCTGCAATTTCTGAGGCGTTTTCCGGTACTCCGGTCGGTCCGTCGGGGGCTGGGTGGGTATGCGTTGATAAGGCGGTCGCTAATTGGTTCACGACGTCTGTTAGCTGGTAAAGAATGTCAATGGTGTTCACCGTTTCATTGCCGATCTTTATTTTGCCGCCTTTCTCCACTTGCATTGAAATCAGTTCGCCAGCAATCGCTTGCTTCTTACCTGCGACGTTTTCATTGAGATCGGATGCCGTGGTGAGGTTCAATGACTCTAAGGATGCGATCTCAACGTGGCCAGTGGTCAACATCATAAGCGCACCAAGGGCCGTGAGCTGATATTTCCCCCCCACGTTCTCGATGACATGAGCGGTTATCTCACTGTTTTTTGAGACGGCGTGTGTCTCAATATGACCCACAATCTGATGCAGTTTGGCACTGATTTGCTGCAACTGATGATCGGTGGTCTGTTCAATATTGCCGCTGGCATCGATGGCCATTCTGGCGCCCTTTCTTGCCTGGGTGATGAGCTCCCCGGGTTTGCAGCTGGCCAGCGTCGTTCCATAAGGCAAAACAGTGCTGATGTAAGGTTTGTTGATGTCCCCAAACGCAAAGCTCAGCTCCACAATGGCGCCTGGCTCTGGAAGTTGCATGATCCCGCCGCTGGCACTGAATGAGCCCGAAACGGCGATATTCGGCATTTCAGGCGCATGGGTCTCATTGCCTTGCTTGTCCAGCAACTTGACGCTTACAGCGTATCTGGGGCGAAATGCATTGCTTAAATCGCCCTCGTGACTGTTTTCATTGATGGTCGTGACCACGGCCCACACCGGCACGTGCCAGCCCTGGGCAATCTCGGGATAATGTTTTTTGAGGATTTGTGCAATTAGCTCATCCATTGTATTTGCATCTTTTCTTTGTGTAATTCAATGTTTCTGACTCGTTGGCCATTGATTAAAACGCCTGGGCGTAACAATGGATTCATGGGAATTTGAGCGCTGTTATTCTGCGCGTTTTCTAAATATTGATGCGGGATCGGAATGTTGCGACCGTTCCAGAGTGAGTCGGACCAGGAGCCAACAAAAATACGGCCATCACCTTGCTGTTGCCAGGTGTATTTTTTGATGCCGTAGACATCGCCTAAATCATCCAGCAACGTATATCCGGTGCCGTGATTGATGATGTAGGCGGCGGGCGTTTTTACATAGTCAGTGTCAGGGGTTACGAACTGCAAGCCCGTTATCGTTGTTACGGTAGACAGAACATCGGTCAGCGTGGCGTGTTGAATGGCCAGCGGCAGCGTATTACGCAGTGCGGCGCTCAGCTCTCTGCAGAACAGCGAATAAGCGCCCTGGTTGATTTGTTTGTAGCTTTCAACGTACCCCATAAACCAACGCGTCAGCGTGTTGTTATAGCCGCATTCGTACGCAACCACTTGTTTCATATTGGGCTGAATGTTGGTCAAAATGGTGGCGGTGCCAGGGCTGCGGTAAGCCAGGTTACACACCACATCGATCGGCTTTGCTTCCTGGTTGCCAATGAATAGCCGTTCATTGAGTTTCACTGCTGTTTTCCTCCGGCGCATTCATGTATTGACCGAGTTGATCATCCATATACTTAAAAACGCGCTCCAGGCTGCTCAACTGCGTTTCTGGCGGGATGTTGGCGCTGTCTTCGGGGTGTGCCGTGTCACCGCCTTGCGTTTGTTGTGTCGCGCCTGGGATGGCTTCTCTTTGTGTTTTCCGCTCTGGAACGGAGAGCTTTTCTCGCAAGGAGAAGTTAACGAGCCAGGCGAGATTATCTTGTTGCTCGTCAACGGCGACCTCACCCACAAATTTAGCCTGATAAAACTTCATCGCATCGGCGGCGTCATGGCCAAGTCGGTAGACTGTGCGGCTGCCATTGTCATCGACGGATTCGGCCATATCGACCAACTCGGATAACCATTCTGGTGCAGAATATGGGATCAACATGTTCACGGTCATTTCTTTGGCTTTGGCGCCCTCTTCGGCGGCGTCTGTACCGCTGCCCGTTCCGCTCATGTCTGAATCACCAAAGGGCAATTTGATATTAATCCGGATCT
This sequence comes from Vibrio sp. V39_P1S14PM300, assembly GCF_009904765.1. Lineage (NCBI taxonomy): Bacteria > Pseudomonadati > Pseudomonadota > Gammaproteobacteria > Vibrionales > Vibrionaceae > Vibrio > Vibrio sp. V39_P1S14PM300. The sequence goes on along the minus strand of NZ_WXWP01000173.1, from coordinate 23,030 downwards.
CTTTTCCTCGGATCTGTCGGTTGTTTAATCTCAGAGTCATACATTTACCATCTGATAAAAAAACGTGGGCTCTTGGTCACTGACCATCAAAAATAAGGTGCTGTAAGGCTCGGCGCTGATACGGGTTTCACGTAACTGTTTGGCCATGTTTGCCGGTGTTCCTGTCAGCCTGACTGCGTAGCATTGGCCTTGAAAAAGACGGATGAAATTTGAGACATCAGTCAGGAGTGTATCCATTGTTTGGCTCTGCAGTGCGGCCAGTTGCTTTAAGCGCTCCACGGGGGAGACGGCGCTTTCAGCGCACGCCTGCGCTTGTGCGAGTTCGGCGCTTAAATAGTGCTGTGTCGTGGACAATGGCGCCTGGTAAGCAAAATCATCCGTTCTCCAGTAGGGATTGAGCCGGCGAGCCGGTATCTGCATTTTTTCGATGGCCAGGACGGCATTTTTTTGGGCGTGATCCGTGACGGCTAACCATTCAGGGAAGGCCAGCAAGGTGGTGATCGCGGATAGGTTGGCGGCAAACGTGGATTCTGTGGAGCCCGTAATCACCAGGGCTAAACCATGTTGGCCAGAGACCGGATCGTATTGTTCGGTCAGTTTTTGGGCGGCAAACGTCGCCGCGGTATCGGCAGATAAATGCTGCTGTGTGCCTATCCGGTATTGGTAAGGTGTCAGGGCAACCGCAAAGCCAGAAAATAACAGGCTGTTTAATTGTTCACGCAATGCGGCCAGGCCGGCGGCAGAATCGGCCAATTCTGACGGTGTATGCAGCGTGTGTGATAGCTTATCCAGTTGACTTGCCTGGTTGGCGACGTGTGACTTTAACTGCCCGATAAAGCCAGACGCTTGAGCGTGGATGCTCTGCGCTGCCTGGGGAAAGGTGATGCTGTTCATAGGCTATCCGGGACCCGATATTTCACTTTGACGGCGTACACCACCACGGTGGTATTCGGGCGGTTTTCCTCGCCTCCCGTCTCCTCGATGTCTGCATCGTGTTTGTGGGTGCCGCTACTGCCCATTGAGTGGCCGTGAGATCCTAGCACCATGCTGTGGATGTGGGCGGTATTGTCGACTAATCCGGATACGGCATTTTTTTGTGTGCCGTCGCCGGACCATTTACCAACGAGACCACGTATTATCGAACCGACTTTAGATAGCCCGTCAGCAGTGGTGTTACCCAACAGCCGGATGGCAGGCGCTGTACTGGTGGTGTTTTTGGTACCTAAATCGGTGCTGTTAATCGGGTGGATATGGCCACCCGAATCTTTGATGGTAGCGGCGTGGTTGTGGCGCAGGATTTCTTGCTCGAGTTGCGAGCCTGGGTCAATGCCATCCGCAAACTGTCTCAAATACCCGTGGGTACACCAGTTGGGCAGAGTTAAGGTGTCTTCAGTGATACCCAGGTAATCAAAATAATCGGGGTAGTCCGCTTTATTGAGGGTTGCGCCATCAATCGGCAAGTAGTCGCTATCAATATCGGTGTTTTGATAAATCCTAACGCGGCCCAGCTTGCCCTCAACTTGTCTCATGATGGCGAGCATTTGACTCATGGACTGGGCCATGTCGGAGAATCGCTGCTCATAATCTGAGTTGAGCGCTTTAAGCTTTTCATCGGTCCGGCTAAGTGCGCGTAAATCCTGGGCGTCTGACGTTGATGTCAACTTTGCCAGGGGCGCAGCGTAATAGGTCACGCCACTCTCAATAAACGTGGGCGCCAGACTGTCCTCGATGCGAAGGGTGTTAATGGTCATCCATTCACTGTTGGCCTGGCCTTGAAAAGTGGCCACTAAATACACCGTTTTCGGGAACACCACATGGGTTAAATCCAGTGGTGTGACGGTGGTCAGTACCGACTTTAAACCGCCGACGTAGCCGGCGCCGGGTTCGATGGTGGCGGTGATGGCGCCGGCCGTGTGCGACACTTTCCAGCCATCCTCCAAAAACGCGGCCTGGCCGTACTCGGTCAGGTTGTTTTTTCTCACGCGCTCATCCATGGCGGACAATCGGGTATTGAATTCTAATTGCCAGGTTTCTGCAGGCACGTTGATCTGTGTGAGTGCCTGAGCGTTTTTGTAGGTCGTGACGAGGTTGCGTGATAGCGTGTCGCCTTCAATGCCCGCTAAGGGGTCGGCCTTAACCTTGCTTTGCTCGGGTTCGTGGATAATGACACCGGCCAGGTTTAATGCGCTGTTGACCAGATAGATAGCATTGTAATTCCAGGTGCCAATATCCGTACCCAATAGGCACGAATACACCACCGCATCCGGGTTGATAAAGCCTTTGTTATTCTCGGGGATGTCGTAGCGATACTGGATCTGGTTTTCTGGCGGCAGTGTTTCGTCAGGGTCGATCGGTAACGAAGGATCCAGCCCCGGAATCAATGCAAAGACCACCTGATCTAAAATAACCGGCTCGCCGGCGGCTTCCTGTTGGGCTTTGTAAGTGGCTAATGCGTTGGTTAATTGTTGCGTCATACTAATACCTTCATTCTTACTGTTCGACGGTGACATAAACAAAATCACTGTCGACTGAGCCAGATTCGTTTGTTACCTGGCACCAATACCGATGAGTACCGGCGTTGATTGTGCTGACTGTCATCGTGGCACTCAGACCGCCGTATCGCTCGGGAATGGGCGAATCAATGACAGAGCCGCCTGAGCCATATTGGTTGTACCACTGGTAGGAAAGGGTACCGCCGCCGCTGTCTGCAACGATTGAAAATGTATAAGGTGCACCGATTGCGACCGTTGGGTGATCTTGAGGTTGTTCAATGATGGTGGGCAGGGCCGGGCCGACAATGACCGCAACGCGGTCAGTGCGAACCATTTGATCAAATTCGTTGTAGGCAACAAACTGCCGTGGGAACGTGTCTTGATTCGGGTACTCACTGGTATAGCGGGCAGACGTGCCGATACCAGAAGAAATCACAACATCATTGTCTGGGTTGATGCATTCCCAGCGCAGCTGGCTACCATGGGCGTTAAATTCGGCGGTAAGCGTGACGGTTTCGCCAGCGGGCAGGCTCGCACCAACAGGTTGAGTTTCTACGGTCGGAGGGGCAACGACGGTGACATAAGCCGTCACACTGTTTATCGCGCCGGCTTCATTCCATATTTTACACCAGTAACCATGTCGGCCTGCATTGACGGTAGAGACTCGCATCATGGCGGTATTGCCCCCAAAATCAGGCGATACCGGGCCCTTTTCGTTTCCAGAGGTCGAGTTGTACCATTGATAGTGAATATCGCTATCCTGGTCATCAACAAACACGGCAAAGCTGTATTGCTGGCCCTGTTTTACGTTGGCGTGGTTCAATGGTTGGCGCGTGATGCCCGGTAGCTCTGGGAAAAAATGACAGACATTGCTGATGTACTGACAGGTCATTTGTCCGTAGTGATTGGTCAAGGCAAGCTTATTGGTGACGTTGTACTCATAGCGCCGGCATGTGGCGCCATAGGTTTGAATCAATAAGTTAATGAGATCCTTTTTACCCGCTAATGCTTCCGGATCCAGCTCTAGGGTCACAATGTCCCAGTCCCGATCGGGCTGTCGTTCCTTAATGTCATAAACACTGACACCTAGGCGCTCAAATATGCGATACAGGCCTGCGGTCATGCCGGCGTCTTCTGCGTTCACGAAAGCATAATCAACCCGCTTGCGGTAAATCAGTTCATCTTCACCATCCAGACGCTCTATTTTTCGTTCCCAGGCGACATAATCCACGATGATGAGATCGCACGTCATCAGGTCAAACTTGCCCAATGAAAGGCGACACCATGTTTCGACTTTTTCCCAGAAAGATTGTGACGCTGCAGCGAGCTTCCTCAACTCGCCTTTGCTCATCCAAAACGGCAAAGTGATGTGCATCATACGCCGGCCCTCGGTGTTTCGGTCAGGGTGAGCGTGTTGATTCGCGCTATCTCTAAGCCGGTTCTAAAATCCCGGTTTGGTGTGTACAGCGTCTCGATGAGTGGGAACTGATTCCGGATCTCCTGGTTGAGTGTGGAGTAGCTGAATAAGGATTGTGGCCAGGTTTGAGTGACATGCTCATAAGCCTGGTTTTCTCGAAACGCACAGCGGATCAACTGCTCGATGTCCTGAAACAGTGTGCTCTTTTGTGCGTCGGTCAGGTTGGCCACGGGCAGCACTTCAAAAGTGATGTCTTGCGGCACATCGGGCAAGTCCATGGCTAACATGTCATCACCCAGGCCGTGATGGCCATCATCACGCACTGCTTTGTTGATGGCATCAATGAAAGGTTGTGAAGGGATGCCACTGTCCAGCAAAATATAAGCGTTGGCGCTGCCTGGTCCACGTGGTGCGCCGTGCTCAATGTATATTTGATCCGCTTTGACGCCGCCAAACTCCGACATGATGAGCTTGTATTTGTCATCAATAAACCAGCCTGACACCGATTGAAAAGCGCTTCTGTAACGCTCTCTTGCGTCAGCGTCGCTTTCTTTATCTTGCCCTGGCTGCGTTAGCCAGTCTGCAGGGTTATACACTCTGAGTAAGCCCGGGAGTGGCGTTTGTGGGATTTGGTAATAGCCGGCGCCCAGGTTGTACGCGGCGCCGGTGGCCTCTGCTTCGCATTGGATGGAGAGCTGCGCCACACCGGCAGGCAGCGTCTCCTCTTTGAGTGTAACCAACTTATACATCACGCCATTAATGCGATCGGTGCTAATGGTAAAGCCAGCCGGCAAGAGGATTTCCGGTGCGGTGAGTTCACGTTCAAAAATAACGTAGCCCTCGGCTTTGCTGGCGTCTTTTCGGGTCAGGTTCACTGACCACAAATACATATCCAGAAAATAGCCGGTGGCCGTTCGTACAAACGACTGAGGCAAAATGTCGGTAATCAAAAAGGTTAAAAGCCAGAAATACGCCTTGGTGATCATGGCCTCGATCAGTCGCCAAAACGGGGAGAAGGTCGAGTCATTGTTGATAAGTGAGCCCTGGTCCTTGACTTCCTGCTGAAAGACCGCTTTGACTTCTTCAGCCTCGGTAGGAATGTTGGCGTTTTTTACCAACTGTTGAAAGTCTTGGTTTGGGTCGTGAGTCATAGCCATGCTTCAATTACTCCAAAGTCGTAGCTTTTCGCCGTTAACTGGCGTTTGTCGTTTATCCTCTGAATTTTTCCGGTGCCCGGGATGACTCTGAGGTCATCCTCCGCCAGTAAAATAATTCGGTGTTCGACGTCGGCGATCTCTGTCGGGCTGCGCTCTGCGACAAGCTCAACGGCCAGTCCGCTTTCTAAGATCGCGTGTTTGATGTCCTGGGCGATAACAACGCGGTCGGTGGTTATCACTGGGTTTTGACCATCGTCTAAAAGGATGTCCTCATTGACGATCAGTAGGTCGCTGTAAATGGGGTTTGTCATGATGACCACCTTGCCAGGGCGTTATTGATGGCATTGGGATCCGTCAATTGCTGTGGATAAATGTTCATCGTGCCGATGGTGTTTGAATTCGTTTTGTTACTGTTGTTGTTATTGATGTAACTTGACGGTATCGGTTGTACAGAAGCCAGGTTCGCTGTCTGGTTGACGTCAGGCAGACGTTTATTCAACGCTTCGCGCCGTGCATCGATGTCGATCGTTGCCTCGTCACCATCTGCAAACCACCCCTTCACTTTTGCCCAGGCATCACTGAGCCAGCCGATAAAATCATCCCAATAGGCCCATAGGGCCGCAACGGCAGTGATCACACCCACGATGGCAACAGGGATCCATCCAATGGTGGCAATAAAGGCCGCACCGACGCCCCAAACGGCGGGGATCATCGTAATGAGCAGCTTGGTTAAGCCTGCGATACCTGCCCACATGCCACCCATAAAGAACTTAGACACCGCCCAGATAGCGGTCAGGCCCACCCAGGCTAGCTGAGTGACACCGGTGACAAGGGATAGCAGCGCCATACTGGCGCTGAGTATCCCAATGCCGATCACCAGATAGCCCACCATTTTTGTGAGGTTAGGAAAGAGGTTCATCCAGCGTCTGAGTGTCTGACCGCCGGCGATCATGTAATTAATAAAGGGCTGCAGCGAGCCACTTAACGCCTGACCAAACACAATTTTTACGTTGTTTACGGCTTGCCCTAATTGCGCATAAGGGTCGGCAATGTTTTTGGCCATCGTCACGGCGCGCTCCATGCCTGAAACGTGGTTCAATGATTCAATATTGGCTTTCAGTGCATCGGTGTCATGCCATAAGTTGCCGAGCATACCGGCGGCGTTCGTGCCAAAAGCCGTGTTGAGGATGCCCATTTCCTTGAGTCCTAAATCATCCCCTAATTTGGCTTTTAGCTTGTCGATGATTTGGACCATGCCAAGCGCTTTACCGTTGGCGTCAGAAAGGCTGATGCCTAACACTTTCTGAGCATTAGGCAGCGCATCCAGAAACCCTGCATAAGCGGTGCCGGCAACACTGCCTTGCATCGTGGATTGAAGGGAACCCAGGATCGCGAACTGCTCTGCGGAACTGATGCCCTGGTTAGTGGCCCTTGCACCGACACCGGCAAACGCCTCATTCATCGCGCTACCGGTGGTTTTAAATAACTGGACGGCCGTCGCCGTTTGACCGGCGATTTGCTCTACCCATTTATCCTTGCCGATCGCATTCGCATTCTTTTTAAAAATGCCATACATGGTGCCCATGTAGTTGGTGATCGTGGCGGTATCGGCTTTGGTGGCGGTCGCTAGCACGGCGGATGCGTTCGTAAAGGTGGCCAGGTTGTTTGCGCTGAGTCCATCGATGGCCGATTGAATGTCATAGGAAGCGCGGACAAAATCAGACGCGCTTTTGCCATAGGTTTCAGAAAATACGATGGCCTGGTTTTGAACGGTATTCGCGGCGTCTGCGCCCAGGGCGCTGTCATTAAACAGTGACATCAGTTCACCGCGTGCGGCGTTCATCTCTCGCGCGGGTCCAGTCAGGCCGTCGAACATCGCGCCACTGGCCCAAAGGCCAGCGGCGCCGGTTCCGGCCGTTTGCCAAGCTTTTGATGAACGGTCGGCCATCGATTGCAGACCAGCAAAGCTTTTCTGTACGCCTTTAAAGCCTTTCTGAGTGCGGTCGTTTAGCCAGACGGTAAAGCTTAATTGATTAGACGCCATTTAAGATGTCCTTAATGTCTGGCGATAAGGTGTGATCCAGTACCGCCTGGGCGCAGGGGTCAGACCAAAGCAGTGACACGCTTTTGGCCAGGCTGGATGATTGCAGCTTTTTGGTCAGGTCTGACATCAGTGTCAACTCGCGTGCCAAAATGGCATTGATACGACTTTCGAAGCCGGCATAGGCGCCGTTCAGGTCGGTTAAAATCTGGGTGATGGCTGCTGTGTCAATCTCTCCGGAGACGTACCGCGCAATAGCATCCATCTGCTGCTGCGCTGTTGTGGTCATGCCGTTTAAAAACTCGTCGATATCCCCCAGGAGTGAGCCGGTGGCGTTCATTAGATAATCGCAGCCTTGTACGTCTTCAATGCGATTGACGCCGGAGGCACAGTTAATCGTGGCAAAGAGTTGATCTAAATGTGTCTGCATTTGGCCTTTTGATGCCGTTACGCACACAAGGGATCCATTAATGGCGGCGTGTGTGGCGTCGACCAGTTCCTGGGTGACGCCCTCGGCAGGAGGAGCGGCAATAGGCAGACTGTCAATGGCGCTATTGGCGTTGCCCAGAGTGGTCAGCGTACTGGATGTCAGAGTCAGGCTTGGGCTGTTTAAGCCCAGGCCGTTTTGTAGGATTTCGTTATACAGGTCATCGTTCATTATCACACCTACTAAGGGAACGATTTTACTATTCCCTGGTTCACTGCCAGTGTTAATGACTCGTGATGATGTTCATCTAACCACATAGCCCTGGCTAAGTTCTCAATATCGTCATTTTCATGCGGTAAGTAATGCCGCCTTAGCGCCATTAATTGGCTGACACGGCTCTTGCGATAGGTGGCAGCCAGGGCGGTGATCAGTCCAATGATTGGCCGAAATCCGGCTCAACTTTGTCTGTGACTGCTATCATCATTTGGTTGAGTACGCCTTTCACCTTGAGGGCTTCGGCTAAAAAGTCATGGTGCTCTTTGCAGACCACGCCCATGAGATAGTTTTTGGCCGCGGCGGTCGGAGAGATTTTCCCGCTCTGTGACGCGTTCAAAAAGGCGTTGTACTCGTTCAAGCTGATGGAAAATTGAATGCCGGAATGCAGTTTTTTACCGTTGATCACCAGTGGCACCACCACATCCGTGCTGCCCTGCAAAGACTTAAGCAGGCTAAGCGCTTCGTTTTCTGGTAAGGCATCCGCGTTGGTTTCTTGACGGCTATTTTGTGGTTTCGTCATGGCTTTGTTCCTCATGAATCAGTGTGTTGACGTAATTTTGCAAACCGATCAACTGCGCTTTTAACTCGTAGTAGGATTGGTAATTTCGGACGATAGTGGGTAAGGCCAGGCGCAGGTCATTGCGTTGCACCACGATCGGATCCAGTGTTTCCAGTTGCTGAGGTGGGCGGATCATTAATGATGCGTCCGGCTTCGGCGGTGAGCTCTCCAGGAGCGGCGGCTCGGTTGTGGAGGCGCACCCATTCAGAAACAAAATCAGCATTGCAGCCGGTGTCGGCCGGCTTAGAGACCACCTTGATGATCTCTTTTTCAATTGGGACATAGACGGTCACCACTTCCTTTTTTTGGGCCGCGGCATCGAGGCCAGATTGATACGCTTTCTTTTCGATGCCCTGTTTTTTGTCGATTTGCTGCAGGGTGCGAGCGTTGTTTTTCTGCTCGTATTTCAGCGCGGCAGCCTGGTAGCCGCTGTCATAGATGGCGTTGTAAATGACATAACACAGCCCCGCAATGACAACGGCGATAAGGAGGTTGCGCCAGCTCTGCAACGTCATAGGGCCAACACTTCGACAGGGAAACTGCCCTCAAACTGCTCTGGCTTTCCGGCGCCTAATGGTGTGTTGTAGTGCTGTTTCCAATAGTTGGCCATGGCCTGGATATCGCCGGCTTCAGGAAGCGCCGCCGGCACACGTAGATAGTGGATACGGCACATCGCGACCTGATAGGCCAGATTCCAAATGAGTGAGCCAGTGCAGACGCTGTCCACATGTCCGGCTTGCTCGCCCTGGGTCACCAAAGACAACACTTTCTTTTTGAGTTCCGGTTTGTACTGCAGATAGTTGGCCCAAATATCGGCATGGGTCGCTGGCTCCATTTGAATCACGCCACAGGCGGGCCCATTCCCCAATTGGTGCAGAAACTCACCTTTGTTGGATTCATGCCATATCGAGCCGATCACCAGCTGACGTGCGGCGATAGAATCCAGGCCAATGGTCTGCAGGGCAGGGACGATAACAAGTTGGTAAAATTGTTTTGCGTTCATTTCTTCCACCATAGGTCTTTAATGTTGGCCAGGGCTTGCTTAGGGTCGTTGGCAAAGCTCTCACCAAACTTATTGAGTATTTCCAGTACATAGCGGTTTAAGTACGTCAAACAGCCCACAATCACCGCTCGGTTGTTTTCGTCGATGGCCTCATAACTCATTAGGCCCAGGTTGGCCACGTAGGCCACAAAACCGGCGAACACGACGCCGGTGATGATGGATTTGAAGGTGTGTTCCTCGGTTCTTAATACGCTGGCCAAAAAGCCGAGTATGGCGACGGTAATGAGCGTTGAGCTTTCGCTCACCTTGGCCGATAAGTTTTGAAGCACAGCTGACGCTCCTGGTAGTTAGTTGCTGATGTGCTTGGTTTCTTCCGGTTTCAGATAAGGCACACCGTTAATCCACACAAAATCGCTGCTGGTTACCGGGCATTCAATTTTGTGGACAAGTCCGTCCTCGCTCGATGTGTCGACATCGAGTAGGTCGGTGATTTTTGGCTGACATCCAAACGCTTCGACTTTGAGTGAGAGATCCGCGCCGGCCTTTTTCATGTATCCCATGAAGTCAAACGGCGCCATGCCGCGGAACGAGCCGGCGTTTTTGGCTTCCTCAATCACTAAGTTGAAGTTGTAGGAATCCATTTCCAGCGTCACGGTTGCCTCAACACTGCCAGGCAAATGACCATCAGGCACACCGCGAGACGTGGCGGTCTTGCTGTTGTCCGTAATGGAGACGGTGACTTTTGAACAGGTGATATCCCGACTGCCGATCGAGACATCCATTTCTAACCCTGAGAATTGCGGCATGTCTTATCCCTCTTGCAAACTTAAGTCGATGCCCACCCCGACGGTGATGTCTTTCGGGCTGTAATACGGGCGAACGGTGATGTAAATCTTGACCTGGCGATCATCAATCCAGTTGATTTCGATGGCGTTATCACCGGGTGGCTGGATTTCGCCAGGAAACGGCACGCCATTGATCTGAACGGCGCGAGCCATGATTAACAAAGGCTTTCTGTAGACGGCTTTGTGTTTTTCCTGACTCTGAGGTGTGCTGTTTAGCGAACGGTCGGCAATGGTCGGGATCGCAATCTTATAAACCTGGCGGCAGGCTTTCAGAACCACTCGTAAGTTTTCAATCAGCTTGTAATCACCGGTTTCTAAATCAAAGGTGTTGCCGTCAGCCCAATACCAGCCTTTCTCACCTGGGTAGCTTTGAGGGACGCTGTAACCGAGTGCATCAAGATCAGCAAAGAGCGTGCCTGGCATAGGGGCGCCGGCTTTGTCAGTGGAGGCGCTCCCCATGCCCAATAGGGTGCCGGTTTTGGTACGCATCGGTGAATCTGCGACCGTCACGCTGCGGTTACACAAACGGCCAGCTAAGATGCCCAGGTCATTTTCAAACAGCGTGGGAACACACATCACCCGCTCTGCAACAAAGTTGCTGACCAGTGAGGCCAGCGCAGTTTTGTAGGCGGCCCAGTCCTGGCCGGACTCTGGTGTGGCGTCAATCGGACTGGTGCGCATCATGACAAACATGTATTGAGCGCTTTTGCTTTGGACGTCGGCCATTTTTGTTTTGGCGACTTCTAAAGCAGCAGCATCGGTTACAGGATCGCAGACCACCACGGACTCATAGGCGTTATCGACGATGGCCCTATCCAGCGCATCCGTCCAGCTTCCCTCGGCCTCTAAGCCAAAAAATGCCGCGGTCCAGTTCTGGCCAGCGTTTAACTGAGCCGCAACCAGATCCTTATAGGCATAGGAATCCGTATCTGATTTTGTTGTTTTTGCGGCGGTTTCACTGAAAACTTTATCCAGGTCAGTGCCGGCATTCAGAGACGTGATTTTGTTCTGTAGGCTTGCAATCGTTGTTTTACCAATGAACACAAATCGGCGCTCAACTTCATCAGGCGTGTTTTGATACTGGTTGATGTTATCAACTTGAACTTTACCTAGAGCCATAGTGTTTTATCCTGTCGTTACGTTAATGAGCTCTTGAGCCAGTCGCTTTTGAGCCGCTTTGTTATCCATGCCTAAAAAGGCCCGCTCTGGCGGTTGAATCTTCCAGGTCTTTTTCGGTTTATCGCCGGTCAGGTCGCGATAGATTGCGCCGAACTGGCCTTGTGTCAGATTGTCCGTTATCCATTTAACGCTGGGTTTCTTTCGGCCTTTACCGCTCTTCCTGACCACCGTAAAACCGGCATCGATGAGGCGTTTCGCTTGTTGCCGGGTCGCGGGATCCCGGTAATGGTTCGCGCTATCATTTTTGCTTTTGCTGCGGATCTTTTTCAGTTTCGCCGCGGTCCAGTCTTCTGCCGTGCCATGTTGCTGCTCATAAGCAATGTTGCCAGCGCCACGGTTTTTGAAGTAATCCACTCTGACGCGGTCGGCCATGACATAGTCAGAAAGCGGTCTGGCCAGGTTCTTTAAGAGTTTCTTCTTTGAGCGGCCTTTGCGTTTGGCAAAGGCTTTGCCGTGGATGTCTGTTTGCTGCCGGATGTTCTGTTTGGCATCCCGTATGACGGCTTTGCCGACTCGGCGTAATACCCTGCGTTTTTTTGCCGGCGTCAGTTGCATCAATTTGATGGTGTTGATGGCCTGGCGAATGTCGGCTTTGGGTGACTTAATGGTCAGTGGTGAACGCATTGGGGAGCACCTCGCCCTTTTCAGCCAGATAAACGACATAGGGCTGAATTACCCACTCTTTACCCGCAAATGAGACATCCCCCGCGGCGCCATCGGGCGCCCGCTTGGCGGTAATGGACTCCACAAAATCCATCGTAATTTCCAGGTCAGCCATCTGGCCGTTGTTGTACGCATCAATATCCACGCTTGGCGGCTTGAGTTGGTGCCGCTCTCTTTCCCGATCGTGCTCTGTGGTCCAGGCCATGACGCGAGCCATGACGACATAGGGGTCAACCAGGTGGGTCGGCATATCCTCGATGCTGAAAATGGCGCTGTATTGAAAGCGACCGATCACCATAGTGTCGCTGCCCATGTCTTTGAACATCGGGATTAACTGGCCGTTGCTCATGTAGGCATCAAACTTGTCTTTGCATGGGCTGCCCCATTTTGACTGGAGGTAGTCGGTCAAATGATCCCCCAGGGCTTGCAGGTAGCAGACGCTTTCAACGGTTTGCGTGCTCATAGCAACATCACCGATGTGGTGCGGATCTCTAAAATGCCACGGATAGCGAGCTGAGATTCACGCAGTAATTCGTCATACGTACTGCGCTCTTCTTTGGCCAGGTTGTTGGCCTCTTCGCGCCGGTTCACGGTCTTGAAATGCGCAAGCAGTGTGGCTTTTGCACGGTCGTAAACCGCGGACACAAACAAAGCGGCCGCGGCGCCGGTGCCATCGATGATATGGCCACATTGCTTAGCGCTTGTTTTCCCGCCCGATATGGCGCGTTTTTGCCAGTCACTGAGTTCAATCAACACCATGTTGATCGCACGGATAAGCGCATCCCGTTGCTGGCCAGCATCGTACTCAGTCGGGATGCGGCGCTTATTCTGGAAGTCAGACAAGCGAATATTTGGCCAGAAATCCTCAGTGACGATTTCATCGTTATGGTGTTGGTCTGACTGTTTTTGATATTGAAATCGTGACATGAGCACCTCATTAAATGGGAGCGGCGTTAGCGTTTGGACAATGACACCCTATGCCCCCTGGGCTATGGTCATTCCCCCACTAAGCCGCGGTGGGGTTGGAGTCTTTAATCGTCGTCATGATCAATCATGAGCAACGCGAGTCTTTTATTAATCTCTGATATCCGAGTGCCGACGCCGGCACGGCTGTATATCGCTTCCGCTTTGGTAAACATGGCGAGCGCCGTTTTTAATTGCTGTGGGTCCGACACGTGCCGCGGCTGGGTCCGGTCCTTCCCCAATGCCATCAGGCCAGCCAGCTTGTAATATTTCGCGGTCACCACCTCATAGGTATTCAATTTTTCGGTCACCAGTTTGAATACCTGGTCAAAATAAGGCGCCGTAGAATGGCCCGCTTTAAACTGTTTTTCTGACCAGTCGAAAACGGTGTCAGCAACGAATTCAGGCATCGATGACTTGATGAAATCCGGCGTGTCATACCCTTTTTCTATGGCTTCCAGGCCAATCTCCAGCGCCTGGCCCATGTCCCCAGCGTCGAATAACCAGACCATTAAGAGCACTTTCAGGGATACGGGGATATCTTCCCGCTTCAGATAGGGGCGATAGTGCTCAAGTACCTTTTTCTTGTACTCAATTTTTCCGGCCAGGGGTTTGATGCTCTTTAGCTGCCGGATATCGCCCTCAATGGTGCTCATGACGAGATCCCATGTTGACGCGGGTTGAGGCTGTGCAAGGGCTCTGGCCGCGGTGTTTCGTTCCTGGGCTTGTCTTTGCTGAGCTTCGGCTCTCAATCTCATACTTCTGCGCAACATGGGGGAAGTCATGGCGGTTATCTCCTACGGGTTACGCGGCATTGACGGTCAGTGTCGCGGTGGCTTCTTTGCTGCCGCCATCACCGATACACGTGACTTTGACGGTGTAGTCGCCGGCCGTCATGCTTGTGGTGTCAAGCTCCAGGTTGGCGGAGTCGGTGCCGGTTGGGGCCGTGTCCAGCGTCCATTCATAAGAGGTGGTGTTTTCCGCAATGACGCTGAAAGACGCTGTTTGGCCAGCGGTCACCGTTTGATCGCTCGGTGGCGTGGCAATGACCGGTGCGGCCGGCGCACTGTTTGACGGACCGATGATCACGCTGTTTTCGTCATACGCTGCGTATTTCTCCAGGTCTTCAACCATGTAATCTTCCATACGCCAGTAAGTGGACTCTAAGCGCGCTTTGTCATCATTGTCTTTGACCTTGCGGCGCTTGGTGCCGCGTTGGTTGTACACGGACAGGTTGCGGTAAGACGTCACCACCATGCGCTTACCAGGGAAGTAAGCCGGTACGTAGGCCGGGCGTCCTGCGATAGACTTGGCCAACTGCTGAGCGTCGTTGTGCTCGCTTGGCTTATCCGCCTCGTTATAGAGTTTGTACTGCGCGGCCGCGATCAGTTCCCGACCGACCAGGACCACGAGATCGGGGGCGTTGATGTGGTGAGGGGCCAGGACATTATTGATCAGGTCGTTGGCCATGGAATCCAGTGTTTTGTAGGTGTAGAGCGGAGCCCCGTTAGCGTTTTTGGTGCCCTCCGGATCAAAATAGATGTCACCACCGGCGCCGTCATCTTTGACAATCTGGTTCGGAGCCTGGCGCTCGACGTGGGCCTGCCAGCCCTCGTTGACGTCTTCGCCCAGTGGGTTTGTCTCCGGGTTGGTGGGACGTGACGCCTGCTTGCCGTTCCAGCCCACTTTGACAATATCGGCAGCGATCTGCTTGTTGGTGTAAGCGTTCACCGCTTTGTTGAACTGACCCTGAGAGCCGGCATTAATCCAGGCGGCCTGCATCAACCAGGACATGCGGACCATGGTGTCGGTTTCTTGCAGTTTGTACGCGTTGCCAGTGAGATCCGGTGTGGTGCCCTGGAAACGTCCTTCATTCGCACCCGCGCGGCCAGTGGATAGTTTATCGGTCCCGACGGTAACCGCGGTCCCTTCGGTCTGGTCCACATCAATGATGTTGATTTTGGCCAGAAACTCACTGCCCTGGATAATCGCTTCGCGTAGTTTTACTTCTTTGGGCGGGGTGACATCGAACATGTGTTTCGTGTTGTCGACGCTGTACCCCTTAGCAATCGTCTGACAATAACTCTGGATGGCCTTTGCTAATGCTGTTGATTTAAACGACATCGTTTAACTCCTCTCTATTGCGCTGAAACATGAATGACGGTTAAACGAGTTCGTCGTCACTATCTGTGGTGGTTTGCTCGCCAGCCGGCGTGCCAGGGTGCTCGCCATTGATGGCCAGCAACAGCGTGTTATTGATGGTGTTGAGTTGCTCTTGAAGGGCAACCAGATTCGCGTTGTCACTTTGGCCTTTATTCTTGTCATCGCCTGGCTCTTGGCTATCCAGCTTGGCCATGAATTGATTCAGCCGCTCTGACAGTTCGTCAATGCGCTCGGAATCGGTCTTAGGCTGGTCAACGGAGAGGGTGATACCGAGCTTTTCTAATTGGGGCGCCAGTGTTTCCACGAGTTTTGATGCGTCGCCGGTCAACGCTTTATCCTGCGCTTTTGATGCATCGGGTTGGCCGAATTTCTGCGTAAACATCTCTGTCAAAGAGGAGACTTGCGCTGTCAGTTCCTCCATCTGCTTTTTGTCCACTCCGCTCATTGGGGTTTCCTCTTCGTTTTCTTTCTGAGTGTCCTGGTTAAATTGGTGGCGTAACCAGGACATGAATGTGTTGTCTTCCGCTTTTTCCGGCTCTTGAAGTTCGGAAAAGTCGAACCGAATAAAATCGGTGGTTTGGCGTGCGTCCAGCGTTTCGCTGGAAAAGGCAATCTGCTCGGTTCCGACGGAGGCCGGTTTCGGTGTCACGGCCAGGCCAACAAGATACGCCTCCCCGCTTTTTTGAAAATCCGGCTCAATTTCCATCGACGTGAACAGGACCTCTTCTTTGCCCATCTCAATCAATTTCTGATTGGGCTCAATGTTGGCCGATACGCACGCTTCCCCCTCATCGTTTTTGCCCAGCTTGAGGGCGAGCACCTTGCCATAGGTGCCGTAAAATTTGGGGTTCCAGTGATTGAGGTTGATGACCGCTGTGTATTTATTCGGGTTGTAGTTTTTGACGGCTTGCTTAAGCCATTTTTCTTCGATGACGCGGCCATCGACGGTATGGCCAGCCGTGCCGATCACTTTGAATCCGGTTTCTAAGCCCATCTCTGTACACCGTGATTGATTGATGGCTTTAGCCTAAAAGCAAACGCTGGCACTGACGATCACCAGAAGTTGTTAATCGTGCCATTAACAACTTTTGCTCAGTAACAATGGATAGGGGCTATGTCATTCTTGATGCATGAAAAATTCGAAGTATTCAGACGAACAACGCGACAAGGCCAAAAAGCTGTATCTGGCTGGCATGAACCCAAAAGAGATCGCCAATGAAGTTGGGGTCAACGGTAGCCGGACGATTTACAACTGGGCGAAGCGTTTTCATTGGGATGATGAGCTTTCAGAATTCGGTACTGAGCGGCTCCTGGAATTACGTCTGCAGCAACTGACTCAGCGTGAGAAGAAAACCCGGTTAGAGCTGGATGAAATTGATCGACTGATTAAAAACGTGGTGACGCTGCGCCGCTCAAACTGCGAGCTGGAAGAGAGAAAGCAGGCCATCCGGCAAGCGGACGCCCAATTGCAGTATATGGAGAAAATTGGCGAATGTCCCCAGGCCGGATCCCGTGCGTCTCACGGTGATAAGTCCGGCAACCGTCGCAAGAAAAAAGTCAAAAATGATGTGTCTCATCTGACAGAAGCGTCGTTCCAGACGTGGATCGGCAGTCTGTTTAAATATCAGAAAATTCAGTTTAACAATCGACATCAGAAAGAGCGCTGGACACTGAAAAGCCGTCAGATTGGTCTGACGTATGAGGCCGCAGGGGAAGCGCTTTTTAAAGCGGTGATAAACGGCCGAAACCAGACGTTTTTGTCGGCATCACGAGCCCAGGCTGAGGTGTTCCGTAGCTACATAATTCACATTGCCAAAGAGTTTTTGGGTATCGAGCTGCAAGGGAACCCCATCAAGTTACCCAATGACGCTGAATTGCGATTCCTTGGCACCAACAAAAACACCGCACAGAGTTACAGCTCGGACGTCTACATTGATGAGGCGTTCTGGATCAATAAGTTTGACAAGATCTATGAGGTGGCGTCCGCAATGGCCACACTGGCCCATCACACTATCACGGTGTTTTCGACGCCCTCCACCAAACAACACAGCGCCTATCCGCTCTGGTCCGGCTCTTGGTGGAAAGGCCAGGATAAGGACCGCATTGATATCGAGTTTCCTACGCTCGAACGTCTGCGTAAAACGCCGCAAGTGTGCGCGGATAAGCGCTGGCGATTTGCCATCACCATTGATGACGCCATTGCTGGCGGTAACACACTCATTAACCGTGCTGATCTGGAGGAACGTTACAGTAAAGATGCGTTTGCTTATCTGTTTCTGTGTCAGTTCATGGATGAAGCCGACAGCATTTTCAAGCTAAAAGACATTGAACTGTGCAGCGTGGATATCGATGACTGGACGGATTATGACAGAGAGTTGGTCAGGCCGTTTGGTGATAAAGAGGTTTGGATTGGTTATGACCCATCCAGGTACAACGACTTTGCACGCTGCTTTGTGGTTGCGCCGCCGGATGCGTACAACGTGGTCGCCCAATTGGACAAGTTTAAGGATAAGTTCCGCGTCCTGGAAGGGTATGAATGGAAGGGGTTCAACTGGCAATGGCAGGCGGATCAGATTGAATCGCTCACACAGCGTTTCAATGTCCAGCACATCGGCATTGATATTTCCGGCATCGGCTCGGGGGTTGGGGAGCTGGTTCAGGCGTTTTTCCCTCGCGCCATGCTGATTAATTACAGCCTGCAGACGAAAACAGAGCTCGTGTTGAAAATGTTGGACGTGGTTCAACACCGGCGGATCTTATGGCCATCGACAGAGAAGACGATCGGTGTGTCTTTCATGGCCATTAAGCGCAAAGCCACGGGGAAAGGGCAAATGACGTTCGTTGCCGAGCGGACAGAGGAAACCGGCCACGCGGATGACTTCTTTGCCCTGTCGCACGCACTGATTAAAGAGGGCTTAAACGTGAGTCGTAAACGTCAATCCACTTACCGCATAGGACTGTAGACCATGCAAAACACAACAATCACAACACAAATGGATGAGGCATCGGTCAACGCCATCAACCGGCATGAGCGAGAGGATGCCACGGTGTTTACGTTTGGGGGCGTTGAGCGCGTCGACGTCGTGAACCCTGCCCATTATGACGGGGTTGAGTATGACGCTTTTGAGCAATATTACTCCCCGCCAATTGAGCCCAATGCACTGTCCGACATGATGATCGCGAACTCGTACCATGGCTCTATTGTCGAAGCCAGGGCGCGAATTTTGGCTAAGGACTATCACGTCATTGATCTCATGCCATTCACCGACATGATGAACATGGCTAAGGATTTGGTGGGCTTTGGCCAGTGTTATTACCAGGTGTTTTACAATTTTCTCAATCAGCCGGTACGCCTGGCGCATGTGCCGGCACAACCGATCCGGAAAAGTAAAAATAATCGGTTTGTTCGCCTGAACTCGGATGAAACGAAAACCTGGTTTAAAGCCGGTGAACTCTTTCACGTCAAGCTGTATGACCCCAAACAGAATGTTTATGGTTTGCCTGACTATCTGAGCGGCTTGCAGTCGGCCATGCTGGCTGAAGATGCCACGTTGTTTCGGCGTCGGTACTACAAAAACGGTGCTCACATGGGTTTTATTCTGTACACCACGGATCCGAACATGACGCCGGCGGTTGAGGAAGAGCTGCAGGATGCGCTGAAAAATTCACGCGGTGTCGGTAACTTCAAATCCCTTTTAATTAACATCCCGAACGGGCAAGAAAAAGGTGTCCAGTTGATACCGGTGGGTGATGTGTCAACGAAAGACGAATTTCCCACGATTAAAACGGTCTCGTCGCAGGATGTCATGGTTGCGCACCGGTTTCCGCCAGGGCTGAGCGGTATCATTCCGGCGCAAGGTAGCGCGATGGGCGACCCGGAAAAATACAACCGGACCTATTATGAAAATGAAGTGAAGCCAATGCAAAAGCTGCTGGCGTCCGTGAACCAAATTTTACCGAAAACGAAACAGATTCGATTTGATGTCCCGGCCTTTTTGGTGAGCTAATACTGAGTAAAAAGGCCCTGCCGTCAGATTGAAATCGGCAGGGCAATAGCTAACGTGCCAGTTTGGCATTGCAACATCAACATGAGAGTTCTCATTTGATATAGCTAAATGATTATGTCGCATTTAATAAATCAGTCAAAACACTATAAGTGACAATGACCTTACTAATAGCGTTTAAAAATGTGCTGAGTCATTTGTTTTGGTAGGAATCAGGATTCCCTTCATTGACTCTGTATTTGGAACCACATAAAGATCTTACCTTCAGTTGAATGTTGGGGTATGCAGCATGGCCAAAGAAAAGATAGGATACTGTCAAATAGACAGTTTAATACTGAGCTCCAAAAGTCGGAGAGCCGTCGAAGAAGTACGCGATATTATGGCGCACGGAGATTTATTTAGTATCGCTGTGGCATCCGTGCCGGTGTACCAGATATTTTTTGGAACGCCCAGTATAAGAAATGCAGCGTTCGAGTCAGGGCTTTCAATTCGTGAGTATGACTGGGAGGAATGGGGTAGGGCTATGGTAGGAACCAACGCCATTGTGAAGAAGAAAGTCGCAGACGCTGCCTTTGAAGCAGTACTCAGTACTAATGGAAAAGAACAAGCATTTTGGAAGTGTGTATATGAATCTGCGTTATAGTGTAATTCTCCTTCTCCTAGTATCTGGATGTGCTGCCAAGGTGGATAAGTTTGACTATCTGAAGCAGTGGGATAGCAAATGGCAGACGTGTAATCAAGCGCGGAAAAACAGCACGGAAAAATTTCCAGAGTCTGTTTGGTTTAATAACCTCAATAAAGAAGATAAAAAAAATGTCCTGCTCTATGTTGACCGTCTGAAACAGTACGAATGTGCTAAAGTTGAAGCGGACAATTTACGAAATGCTTTGAGTGATGAAGATATCACCACGCTTAACGAGCTCCTCAAAGGTTTCGTCTATTTTGAGCCCCCAAGCAAAGAAGAAGTCTCGCATCTAGACCAAAACCAGTTAGACGCACTAGCCCAAAAAGCCCGCTTGTTTTCACCAATGAATGCGGCGGTCCAACTTAACTTGGTAGACTGATTTATGGTCAGGCCCGTCAAGGGCCTTTTTGTTACGACTTAAAGTCCTTACACACCTTTGCTACCGCACAGTGCCGTAACCCCGGAACCCAATGCAAACTGAAAATGCCAAGCGTTGCGAATCCCTCTTAAACGCTTTGTTAGTTTCATGACCAAACAATCAAAAAAGCCTAATAACTGTTGGTCTAAGTATCCCTAGTTTGTTTATCACTATCTTTACTAGAGTTTTTATCGGTCTCTTTTTCAAAGCGCCTAACCATTTTCTCGAAGTCCTCCATATTCTCACCTCTGGACGAAAACTTTGTCCTTTTACCATCTTTATCTTCTATTTCAATTTCGATGATCTTTGCGCTCTTGGCTCGGATAAACTCAGTGACTACACCTCTAACCAAATAAAGTACAGGAGCAGAAGCAGTAACAACAGTTGTTACTGTTTCGAAATCAGGTAAGGCATCTACCATATCTGAACCACGACGTTGCATGCTAATATTACTTGGGACAAAAGCGTTACAAAAATCGTGTTTCTGGGTTAGTTCTGTACAATGGTTAGCAAATTCCCTTTTCAACTTATCAACGCATTGCAGTCTGTGACTCCGTTCTATAGCTGTGTCATGAGGACGAATGCTACCCACCTCCAGAGGTTGGTAGCCTACAGATAATGTGAATTTTGTTTCTGTATCCATCGCAATCTTCCTTTTTAATTTAGCCAAACATATTAGAAGATAGTTCAGTTGGTACAAGTTTTGACAATATGCCCAAATCAAATGCTCCAAATACAAGTAATTCTTATAACTGGTACTCCAAATTAGACGAGACTGAGTAGATATAAACTAACGTGGATAAAATGATTTGAAACTAACGCCCTGTTAAGGTGTGAGCAACGCAATACCGAAGCGGCCACATACCACCTTAAACACTAAAACCAACACATAGTAAAAATGCCACGCGTTGCGAATCACTCTTAAACAGTTTGTTAAATGCCTAAAAACCTAGCCCCAACCGTTCCCAATGTTTAGCCCATCGTTCATATGCACTCGTATATATAAGTAATTCACGATGTTCGTTACTAAACATTTCTTGATTAAGGTTAACTACATCACGGAGTGCTTTTAAAGCTAAGATATTTATAAACATTGCGCTTTTTTGGAAGCCACGCCAAGTCGTCGTAGCTACCCATTTATGCTCATTTAATGGACACTCTATATCAAGGTGTTCAACAGACTGCTCAATAAGATGGAGATAGTTTTTGTAAACAAACTCTGCGCCCTGTAACAAACGACCAGCATCAATTATGTCCTCTATAATTGTAAAAGTATCGACGTTGGTAAGTTGTCGGGACAACTGATACTTTGTCGTTTTATCCAACGTAATATCGCAGAACTTTTCTAATGGTAAAACACTGGACTGTGATTGAATGCTTAGCTTTTCGAATGTTTCCCTAATTCGATTGAGGTGTTCATCTAAGGCTTTCTGCTCTTGCTGCTTTATTATCGCATCTCGTTGTTGGGAGATTTGCTCTCGAATGCCAAGATATGCAAGAAATGCAAATAGTGGTCCTAAAGTTCCGCTAGCA
The DNA here is from genome assembly GCF_009904765.1 of Vibrio sp. V39_P1S14PM300. Lineage (NCBI taxonomy): Bacteria > Pseudomonadati > Pseudomonadota > Gammaproteobacteria > Vibrionales > Vibrionaceae > Vibrio > Vibrio sp. V39_P1S14PM300. The sequence continues at coordinate 1,205 of NZ_WXWP01000173.1, read as the reverse complement.
TATGAACCAAAACTTCCCCAGTCACTTTGATCAGTTGAAAAAAATGGTAGCTCAACAAGTACAAACTGCACGAAATATAGTGTGAGGACTACGGCTGCTATTGCTGTGCAAACATACCACATTTTTTTCATCATACTTTTATGTCCATACTTTACTCATGTGGCATTTTACGCCCTGCTAAGGTGTGAGCAACGCAATACCGAAGCTTCCGCATCCCACCTTAATCACTAAAACCAACGCATAGTGAAAATGCCACGCGTTGCGAATCACTCTTTAACAGTTTGTTATACGATATGCCACAAGTGAAGCTGCCTATCTTGAGATGATGTAGCAAGATAGTTTGTTTTTACACCTAGTGTCGATGCTATTAACTTCACATTAAAACTCGAAAAATCAATGTCATAATTTTCTTTTGGGTGGGCATACCCTATAGGTTCCCCAGCATATATTGCTTCGTGAGCCAAATCATTTCGTAACCGAGAGAGAAGACTTTTACCGTCGATAGCTTCAGCCCAAGTAGGTATTTGTATATTGTATTTTTCGGCTAATTTATTGGGTCTTAAACCATGACTACAACCACTAATACCTGATAACTTAAACAAACCATCAAGAACTTTGTATTGTGCTTCAAATCGATCCCAAGGGTGATAATAGGATTGCCCAAGAAGAAACCAATGTATAACGGCAAACATTCCTTGCCGCTTTTTGGGGTTAGTATCATAAAAGCGAGACAAGTACTCTAAAGCTAGTTCTATGTCCCCATTACGAGGGCTTACCCCTGTTAATTTTCCAACCTTGTAAGCAACTCTGTCGATGTTGTAATACTCCGCAGGAGACAAGTAAACCCCAAAGAAGAAACCGATCCCTAGAATAAGAAACCTTGCTTTTTGCTCGCTATATGGTCGAAATATAATTGAGTGTGTAGCTGGTACAAGGTGATAGCTCGATGGCAAAGAAAGCTTCTTTGAGTGCTTCTCGCCTGGAAGCTTTTTTGCTTCAACAATCGGAGGATATATCCAACCATCACTAATTTCAGCTTTCGTCTCCAGCCAGTAAATTGATTCCTCAATATCCCAAAGAGGTCTAATTTCAATACTGTCGGAAACATAACGATTACAAGACTTTAGAAAACCAAATTCCACCGCTACCTCCTATCGTATAACGCCGCATTAAGGTGTGAGCGGCGCTTGGCTATACTTGAGCGA
>NZ_WXWP01000304.1:0-2907 GCF_009904765.1 Vibrio sp. V39_P1S14PM300 | reverse complement strand
GATTAAATGACACAGTGGAAAAAACGGGTGGGAGAGAAGTTTATCGGCGCGCATGTTTCGGCCGCTGGTGGGGTCGATAAAGCGCCGATTCGGGCACACGAAATCGGAGCCAATGCATTTGCCTTGTTCACTAAAAATCAACGCCAATGGAAAGCGAAGCCGCTCGATATCGCCACGATTGAGGCCTTCAAGACCAATTGTGCCCGATTCGGTTTCTCTGCTGAGCAGATTTTGCCCCATGATTCCTATCTGATTAATCTCGGGGCTCCGGAAGAGGAGAAGCTCAACAAATCCCGCGCGGCTTTTGTCGACGAATTTGAACGTTGTCATCAACTGGGTCTGACGCTACTCAATTTTCACCCCGGCAGCCATCTCAATCAGATTTCCGAGCAAGAGTGCCTGGCGAAGATCGCAGAATCGATCAACATCGCCCATCGATCGGTGCCCGAGGTGGTGGCGGTTATCGAGAATACGGCTGGGCAAGGGACCAACTTGGGCTGGCAGTTCGAGCATCTGGCGGAGATCATCGATCAGGTGGAGGATAAATCCCGGGTGGGCGTGTGTATTGATACGTGTCATACGTTTGCGGCGGGTTATGACCTGAGCAGCAAAGCGGCGTGTGAATCGACGTTCGCAAACTTTGAGCGAGTGGTGGGAATGCACTATTTGAGAGCAATGCACCTTAATGATTCAAAGATCCCGCTGTCTGGTCGGGTCGACCGACATCATTCACTGGGACTGGGGGAGATTGGTTGGGATTGTTTTGAGTATATTGCCAAAGACCAACGATTTGATGGTATCCCGTTGATTTTAGAGACAATCGATCCAAGTATCTGGCATCAAGAGATTCGTCAGTTGCGAGAGTTTTATCAATAAGTAAAAAAATAATTGGCTTTTTAAGCACTTGGCATCCATCTTTCATAATGTCACAGAAAGAAATACCCCATAAAAAAGGATGCCAAGATGTCTAAAGTTCCACCCGCAGTGTTTGCACGCCGAGTCATCGGTGCGGCGCGTCTTCCCCAACCCAATCGGCACATTCATGCTCACGGACATTTCCGTACCCCCCAGAGGAGTAAATAACGCCGCCGGATATTGTCACCGGCAGGACCGGTTTACGTTGTGCCCCACTACTTCGCATGATTCGAATCGGCGGCTCAGGGGCTTGTGCGTTGAGAGGCAGATTTGTATAGAATAGAGGCAAACTTTATCGGAGAGCCTCTATGACTAACTCATTGACCTGGCATGATGTTATTGGTAACGAAAAGCAGCAGGACTACTTTCAGCAAACTCTGGCGTTCGTAGAATCTGAACGGCACGCGGGCAAAGTGATCTTTCCACCAGCCAAAGATGTGTTTAATGCGTTTCGCTCCACTGAATTTGCTGACGTAAAAGTGGTGATTCTGGGTCAGGATCCATATCACGGGCCAAATCAGGCTCACGGGTTGTGTTTTTCCGTACTGCCCGGTGTGCGCACACCTCCTTCGTTGGTCAACATGTATAAAGAGCTGGCTCAGGATATCGATGGCTTTCAGATCCCGGCGCACGGCTATCTTCAAGCCTGGGCGGAGCAAGGTGTATTACTGCTCAATACGGTACTGACCGTTGAGCAGGGAAAAGCTCACTCCCATGCCCGTACTGGCTGGGAAACCTTTACCGACAAAGTGATTGAAGCGCTGAATCAGCATCAGCAAGGGGTGGTGTTTCTGTTGTGGGGTTCACACGCCCAGAAAAAAGGCCGTTTTATTGATCGCAACAAGCACCATGTCTTGGCGGCACCGCATCCATCCCCGCTTTCGGCGCACCGGGGTTTCTTCGGATGTGGTCATTTTTCCCAGACCAATTACCTGTTGACACAGCAAGGAAAAGCCCCAATCGACTGGCAAGTTCCATTGACAGTGGAGTGAGTGTTTTTCGACCAGTATCAAAGCGTGTTGCATCAATCTCTTATACACTTACAAAGCGTGGGTATTTAAGGAGAGATGCCATGATGATAGAGAGGATCCGCCGTGAGCATGGGTACATGATGCGACTGTTGGCGGTATTGCGCAAAAAAATAGCACTGCTTAAAGATGAGAAAGTGGTGAACTATAACCTGATTCGGGAGGTGGTCGACTACCTTGCCAACCATTCTGAGAAGGTGCATCACCCAAAAGAAGACATCCTGTATAACTACTATATGGAGAAATACGGTGCGACCCAGGACGTCCAAAATCTGGCAGAAGAGCATGTTGAACTGTCTCACCGGACGCATGAATTCTTGAATACCATCGACATGATACTCAACGATGCGATCGTGCCCCAGGATCTGTTTCTCAATCAGTTGGAAGAGTTCGTGGCAGCTCAGCGGCGGCATCTGGATATGGAAGAACAATCGATTTTGCCACTGATCGCCAATACCTTCAGCACCGAAGACTGGCAGCTGGTGGAATCACAATGGTGTGTCAATGAAGATGACCCGGTGTTTGGGAACACCATCGCCGAGCAATATCAGGAGTTGGCGCTCAGAGTCAGGCAGACGGATCAAGAATCCGTCTGAGTCTCACTGGTTGGGAAAACGAAAAAGGCGCCAAACGGCGCCTTTTTCTATAAATCAATGTCTTCCAGGTCAGCTTCAAAACCCATATCCATGAGCTCTTTTTGTAAGCGTTGTCGGTCTTTAATGGCTTCGATTTCCCGCCATTTACGTTTTACTGGCTTGGCGCGTCCTGCGCGGGCCCGCGGCATTTCCATTTCCAGATAATCGTCGAATTGAAAGCCTTCCATAAGCTCACCTCATTATCATTATTGTCCCTAAAACGGAGACTTCTTATTACCACATGTGGTTGAAGCGTAACCTTGATTTATTTCTCATTTGTTTCGTTTCGATGAAAGTTTTATGGGTTTTTGTATCGGTTTTCACAAATC
>NZ_WXWP01000004.1:0-2915 GCF_009904765.1 Vibrio sp. V39_P1S14PM300 | reverse complement strand
GCTATGGAGAGAGTCCAAAGTGGTGGTAATTATCGCATAACAAAGCGTTTAAGGTAGATTCACAACGCGTGGCATTTTGGGTTTTAATCGGCTTTAGTGTTTACGGTGTAATGGTTTAAGCTGGGTGGTAGCGTTGCTCACTACTTAACGCGGCGTTATGAGTTTCAGAGAAATGTATGAAAGAGTTTTGTAAACAGTGTTCTAAGCACAGAAACGAAAGGCGTCCTACAACACCCTCAAAACTAGCTAGTGCTCTTGAAATGATAAGGGGTTGCGTTGCTAACGGCGAATTATTGGAAACTCCATTGAATGATGAGCCTTACTACACAAACTTCGATTCCATTAGGACAGGGGAATGGCCAGATATCATTTGGTGTGTTTTTCAGTGCTCAACATGTGGCAAGATATTCGAACTAAATGCCATGACATATGTTGGCACCGCTAGCAATCGTTTTGGTGAACAACTTAAAGAACACTCATAACAAACAATTCAACAGTGATTCGCAACGCTTGGCGCTCTCACTTCGGGTTGAGTTAAGTGTTTACGGCGCAGTGTTTAAGTTCAGTGTTTGCGCTGCTCACACGTTAATTGGGCGTTAGTATTCTTATAAAGTTCAGAGGTAAATGTTGGACGAGTATTCAATTCATCTAAAGCGACAAGGCTTTGACCTACTTGAGGATATTGGGAGTGGACTTTCTGGTAAAACCAAGAAAGCCAAGCAAAGCTCCTTGGAAAGGTTCGTTGCCGTAAAGTTTTTCGATAGTGTATTCAATCGGAACAACTCCGATCTAAAGAAAAAGTTTAAGAGGGAATCGTTCATACTCGCAGAGGTGCAACATCCAGCGATTCCGTATGTCATCACTCATGGCGAAGTTAAATGTGAGCATGATTCAGTTCCGTACATCGTGATGGAGTATATCGATGGTACAAATTTAGAAGATCATGTTCAAAAGCATGGTGTAATAGAGCAACGACAGGTCATCACAATTGCAACTCAGATTCTTGATGCTCTGTCACTTGTGCATGCAAAGGGAATTATTCATAGAGACATAAAGCCCTCAAACATCATGCTATCGTCATCTGGCCATGCTTACCTGATCGATTTCTCAATTGGCTTTGCCCCTTCTGGAAATCCGAACTTAACAAGAGCAACAAGGACCGGAGACCATCTAGGTTCTGCGGAGTACATGTCTCCAGAGCAAAAAATCGATATGAAAAACGTTGATCGCCGTACTGATATCTATTCTCTGGGACTAACGCTCTGTAAATTGTTAACGGGTACACCAGCGCTCAAGGCACTGGACAAGACTGAGCTGTCAGTTCCTTATGCTTTGCGAAACTTAATAAATAAGGCTTCAGAGTATGACGCAGATAATCGCTATCAAAATGTCGATGACATTTTGAGGGAATTAAAAAGCATTTCTGGCGCTGGGCATTTCGCTATAAACACACCAAGCAAAGCACTTTGCTCCAATTTAAAATGTCCAGATGCGCAATGGTCACCAAATGGGTTTTACAAGGGAGCTAACTTTACAGAAAACTGCATTGATATTCACTGTACCTCCTGTGGTGACAAATTAACCTATCAATGTACGTGTGGGTACCCAATAGCCGAAACCCGTTTCTGTGGTGGCTGTGGTAACGAGTTATTCAAAGTTCCTGAGTGCAGTAGTTGTGGTTCCTATCTAAAGAAACAAGATATGGGTAAAGATACGTCAAAAGGTTGTAGCAAATGTTTGTCTAAACAAGTTCTACATCAGCCTCAACAGACTATTTGGGGGCAGCCGCTACAGCAACCGACTGGTATGGACTTTGATGATGATATTCCATTCTAGGAACAGAATACTAACAATCTGTTTAAGAGTGATTCGCAACGCGTGGCATTTTTACTATGCGTTGGTTTTAGTGTTTAAGGTGGTATGCAGTGGCATCGGTATTGCGTTGCTCACACCTTAACAGGGCGTTATGCGACTAAAAAATCAGGATTTGAAGTTTGAAAATTAGATCTAAAGAACAGCTTCAGGAATACGTAAATAAAGGCAAAAAAATTAAGTATGTATTCTTTTGGGGTCATCAAGAACAAGGCGGTACTGTATCCAAATCTTGCTTTAGTCAGTGGTATGAATCCACTTTTAGTGAGAACGGCATTGAGTACATGACTGCTGAACACTATATGATGGCAGAGAAAGCTAAACTGTTTGGTGATAATGAGACCTATCAAAAGATAATCAAAGCCACTAACCCAGGGAAAGCAAAGTCTCTTGGGCGTGAAGTTCAAGGTTTTGATGAATCAAAGTGGGGTGAGAATCGGTTTCAAATTGTTGTATCTGGCAATGTATTGAAGTTTTCCCAAAATCAGAAGTTGCGTGAATTCCTTCTTAATACAAGTAATAGACTTCTGGTAGAGGCTAGCCCAGTAGATAAAATATGGGGTATAGGGCTGGCAGTGGAGAATCAGAAAGCTGAAAACCCCAACTTGTGGAAAGGACAAAACCTTTTGGGTTTTGCACTAATGGAGGTTAGAGATATCCTCCGAGAGTCAGTCGCATAACAAAGCGTTTAAGACGGACTCTCAACGCTTCGCACTTTTAGTTCAAATTGGGTTCGGTGTTTAGGGTGTAATTATTAGGCTAGGTGGTTGCGTTGTTCGCCACTTAACGCGGCGTTATACGCATTCGGTTGTCACAGAATCTAACTATTGATATTCATCTTGTTTCTCATTGCTGATACATTGTGTGGGTGTTCATCCTTGTGCGAGGTTGCTGTGGGAAATAATAGTATTACTTATGCAATTTATAATCCTCAATGGAAATATGGAACAGACGAAAGGCTGCTTAAAATAAGCGGGAAAAAAGTCAGTCCAGAAGATTATGAGCAATATATGCAGGGCTTAATATATTGCCCAGAATGTTAC
>NZ_WXWP01000273.1:0-2920 GCF_009904765.1 Vibrio sp. V39_P1S14PM300 | reverse complement strand
TTTGGTCGTCAGCCGAAAATCGTGAAAATGGAGGTTAAACTTGTAGTGAGCATTAACCTTTGAAAATGAAGCTTCGTCGTAAGATTTCGAGCTGAAGAATGCTACATCAATCATAATGTTCCTCTCTATGAAGATGAGCAGAAAGGAGAAATTTCTGCGCCTTCGCTATTTCTATACTTAACTCATTAAAAAATAAACCATGAATTCGTTGTGATTACATCGTTGGCTGAATAAATAGCCAGTTATTTACCTTTGCGTTTCGTTACTTTTTCAAGTTTAGAGTGATTTTTGTACGCTTAAGTGAAAGTGAGACATCATGATATCAGCGTGAACGGAGTGATGTGAGTCACAATGTTAGGTTTATCCGACAAAGTGAAACGGTTTCGGAAAACGTTTTTATCGACTCATTAGAGTTGCTTTAGGAAAGGTGATCGGGTTCAAGTGGATGATCTTTAAAAGAAATATTATCCCTATAAGAAACCAGAAAAGACGAGGGAGATTTGCGGTATGGATTCTTTCCTAAGGTAGCACAAAAAAAATGCATTTGTGAGTCTTGCGCGAAAGAAATCACAGCCTATAATGCTGAAAACCGGAGCGTCTGCCAACGCTCCGGTTTTTTTGTGTCCGAAGAACAGTAAACGCGTCTGCCAACGTTTTTACTACGCAATCTGCGATGACACATCAGTTAATGAATCAAGGAAATGCACAATGCGTATCGAACAAGAACTTAAGTTAGGTTTTAAAGACGTCCTGTTTCGCCCGAAACGTTCAACCCTGAAAAGCCGTTCTCAAGTAAATTTAACCCGCGATTTTACATTCAAGCATAGTGGCCGTCAATGGTCTGGTGTGCCAGTTATTGCAGCGAACATGGATTCGGTTGGTAGCTTTGACATGGCCAAAGCACTGGCCGAGCATGGTGTGATGACTGCAGTGCATAAACACTACACCGTTGCTGACTGGGCTGAGTTTGTGCAAAGCACAGACGCCCCCGTACTCAATAATGTGATGGTATCAACCGGTACGTCAGATGCTGACTTTCAGAAAACCCAAGACATCATGGCGATGTCCGATGACTTGATCTTTATTTGTATCGACATCGCGAACGGGTACTCTGAACATTTGGTTGAGTACGTGGAACGTGTACGTGCCGCCTTCCCAGACAAAGTGATCTCAGCTGGTAACGTCGTGACCGGCGATATGTGTGAAGAACTTATTCTGGCAGGTGCAGATATCGTGAAAGTTGGCATTGGCCCGGGTTCAGTGTGTACCACGCGAGTGAAAACCGGTGTCGGTTATCCGCAGTTGTCCGCCATCATTGAGTGTGGTGATGCAGCGCACGGCCTGGGTGGCATGATCATCGGTGACGGCGGCTGTTCTTGTGCGGGGGATGTGTCAAAAGCCTTCGGTGGCGGGGCCGATTTCGTGATGCTGGGCGGCATGCTGGCAGGCCATGAAGAGTCTGGCGGTGAACTTGTCGAGCAAGATGGTGAAACCTTCATGAAATTCTACGGCATGTCTTCACAATCGGCGATGGATAAGCACTCCGGTGGTGTAGCCAAGTATCGCGCAGCTGAAGGAAAAACCGTACTATTGCCATTCCGCGGTAGCGTTCACGGTACAATCTCAGACATCCTTGGTGGTGTGCGTTCAACCTGTACCTACGTAGGCGCAGCAAAGCTTAAAGAGCTAACCAAGCGTACAACCTTCATCCGCGTACAAGAGCAAGAGAACAACGTATTCGGTAAAGAGAAGTAATCTAATACTTCGGGAAATACGAAATATTAAGGGCCGCTTTTTGCGGCTCTTTTTTTGCCCAAAATTTGGTAAGTGGCGACAAAGTTTATTTGATCGTTGACACTGAACTGGTGAAAGTACTGAACCGAATAGACCACTTCGTCTTCAACCTGCGCTGAGAATGCTTAGCAGTTACTGTTATTTCAGATATGGATAAAGTCACAAATATCTGAACGTGAAATTGTGAATGAACATCTCGAATCTCGATAATTAGATAAAACGACAAGGCGAGAAGTTATTTAGATTGCATGTTTAGGCATTATCAACCATCTGCGTTTGATATAATATTGCGAATAAAAAACAGCCGATGAAACGTTTTCTATGGATGATATTAAGCCAGATCTAAAATCTGAACGAGAGCATCACTACGACTTCAACTACCCTTTCCCTCCTAGACATCATGATTGGTATTGGTGCGATGCTTCTATGAGTTATGAAGAAGCAATAGAAGCATTTCATGCTCAAAGTGAAGAAGAGCAGCACATTAGACGTAATCCCGTGAACCGAGATTCTCCAAAGAGAGTTGTTGAACCTAGTTCTCACGATGGTAAGGGATACCCATTTCCACCAAGGAATTCGATGGTTTGGGAGAATGGTGAATATGGAATAAACTATGATGAAGCAGTATCCTTGTTTGAGCATGAGAGGTCTAAAGCGGTTAATCCGAAAATGGTTCGCAATCCACTTGTGAATGTTTCACCAAAAACACCACAAGGCTCACGCATAGCAATTCAAGCAATGAACGAGGAGATTGCTAGTGCTGAAGCTGCGATGGCGGCTACTTCTAGTCAATCGTCAACTTTAGATTCAGAAACGACTGATGATGTTGAATGTAGTCACAAAGATCAGGCGCTGGATGTTGCTTTGTATATGGTAGAAGAGATAAAGAGGAATGCAGCTCTTGATGTGACTAAAAGTATGCAACTAGAAAATGCATATAATGCCGTTGACGAAATTGATAAATGGAATCGAGATTCATTGGAGGGCGGCTTTTTTAAGCGTGCTTTACATTCCGCCACTATGCCTGATTTTGTCTCAATGGCCTTGTCTAAGAAGGCTTCAGCAATTGCTCAGTGGACGGCTCTGGTTGGACAAGACCAAGACTGGGATCATAAGCCTATAATAG
>NZ_WXWP01000078.1:0-2926 GCF_009904765.1 Vibrio sp. V39_P1S14PM300 | reverse complement strand
CGTTTTTACTGGGGGTGAATAGGTTTTAAAAGTTAGATATCAAATTAAATGTGTGTGTTTTTCGACCAATTTGAACTGTTTTTATAAATGTTGATGAACGGTGGTCGCGCGGGGAAGGAAAAAGCGCCGGCCAGGCCGACGCGTTTTGCTGAGGGATGTGCTCAGATTGAATAGAAAAAGTACAGCTGGGATTTCATTCTTAGAATGATGCCGCGGATCACGTCGAGGAACGCCATGAATGAAATGGGTTTTTCTGCGCTGATCCAGGCCAGCCCGACAGAGCCGACAGGGATGTCATACTCATCAGGCTCTTCGATTTTAAGCCGGACAAAGTGATGTTTATTCTGCAGGTTTTTTCCTGTTGTGGCACGCACGTTTTGATCAAAACCCAGCAGGTTGCCTTGTGATTCTCCGGTGGCTTCGACAATGCCTTCGACCCTGGCGGAGAAAATTTTGCCGGGATACACAGAGGTAGCGAATTCGGCCGCCTGACCTGCTTTGACATTTCGTATCGCCTGATGATTGACACGCATTAGCACGTACTTTTCGTTGGTGTACATCTGCAAGCGTGGCAACCGCGAAATGAGCTGGCCCTCGCGTAAAATAAAGTTAGTGACAAAGCCATCGGCTGGAGCGTGTACTTTTGTGCTGTCCAGATCCCATTTAGCTTTAGCGATTTGCTGTTGCGCGCTGCGCCGGTCAGCATCTCGCGACCGCACAGTCAGTTGTGATTTACGGATATCCAACCTGGCTTTCTCTGCATCGGCTCTCTTTTTGGCCAGCTGGGCGCTCAACGTAGAAATCTTTTGTCTGGCCAGCGCCACGGTTGTGGTTTGTTGGTCGATATCGCTTTCTGTAATGGTGTTGTGAACCGCGCGATTTTGCGCTTGATAACGTGCCAGCATCTTTTTTTGCAAGTCATAATCCACTTTAGCCGCTGCCAGTTCACTTTCGGAGGTCGTGACATCATGCTCTGCTGCCTGAGCATTGGCTTTGGCGACCGTGATGTCTTCTCGGGCGTTATCGAGTGCGATTTGTGCGGCTTGCGCACTGACTTGTGCCTGCTTCAGTGCAATTTGATAGGGCGCATCATCCAAATCGTAAATAGGCTGCCCTTTTTTGACGACCTGATTGGGTTGGATATAAATGGTTTTGACTTTGCCGTTGATGTTGATCGAGTCCGGGCGCAACTGAATATGCGGGGATTGCACGACAGAGCCGCCGGATAAATCCATCGGCGCGAAATTGATTAAGCCGACCCAGACAAACATCAGCCAGCTAAACCCACCGAGATAAGCGAACGTTTTGGTGAGCTTGTTCCATGGCATGCCGACCAGACGCAGCAGGTAAATGAACAAGGACCAGACGGCCAATCCTTCCAGCATCAGTGCTCCTCCTTACTTTGGCTTGGCGCATGTCGCCAGGTGTCGCGCAGATAGACGATGCCCTTATCCAGATCAACGAACGCCAGAATGACGGCGAGCACCCAGACCCAATGCCAGATAAAACCGATCCACGTTAAGGCCGTGATCAGACCAAGTTGATGATGTTCTTTACTGTGCGCTTTGTTGATCGGCAATTCATGTATCTTCCAGAAGCCATACAACGCCGCACCGATAGAGCCAACCAGAACCACGGTAGCCATGACGTGCAGTACTGTATCTGCTGTGGTTTCCACAAACGGAACACTGAACAGACTCATTGATTTCTCCTTTAAATAAAATCGAGCTCATTGTGCGAAGTCGTTGAAGAAATCCATTGTCTGTGACAAATTAAATCAAAATTTAACTTATTTTGATTTAATTGATGCCATGAAAAGTGTCCGCTTTATTCGCGCGTTAGGGATTAAAAACATCCATGACACGGCCATGATCCGATATGGGCTAGACGAGCAGGCGCTTGGGATCCCGGATAGCGTTTTTCATAACCCGATGAACTTGATCCCGGTGTCGGAAATGAGCCGTTGGTTGTTGAAGCTGGAATTCAAGACTGGGGATCCGGACATCGTACTCAATGTTACCCAGAACATTGAACTTGGCCGTCTGGGGGCGGCCGGACGTTGGATGTTTTCCGGTCACGACTTGTCGTCCACGATCCGCCGTATCAATTACGGTATACGCAGTTTACAGTCGGGGGCGTTTATGGCGGGTGAACAGAAGGGGTCGCTGATTAAGTGGTACTACGACAACACGTATGTCTCATCTGACGTCAAGGTTCATGATAGTGTGCGTGTGGCCGTTTTCATGATGAAAGTCCTGCGTGAGTATCTGGGGAAAGGGTTTGTGCCAAAGCGAGTGATGCTCTCCGGAAGCCGCGTGAATAAAGCGGCGTATCAGGCCTACTTTGGCTGCGAAGTAGGGTGGAATCATTATCGGACCGAAATTTGGTTGCATTCGGATCAACGCCTGGCCACTCAGCTGCATCGCACCGTCACGAAAAATCGACTGGCGATGAGTTTTTCGGATTTGGATGAATTTATTAACATGCCGGATCCAGAAGATGAGCTCAAAGTGATTTACGAAGTGGTGAAATACAGCTGTCATTTTGGTTTGCCAAACTTAATGCGGGTTTCGGGCATTTTAGGCGTTTCTCAGCAACATTTTCAGCGCCTGCTGCATGCTCGTGGGCTGAATTTCTCTACTGTCTGTGGCTATGTATTGAGCAATGTCGCGGTAGAGTTAATCAGCCGCCATGTGCCGTTAGATCAAGTGGCGGCTCGATTAGGGTACACCAACATCACAAGTTTCAACCGTATGTTTAAACGTCATCGAGGTCTGACGCCGTTGCAATACATTCAGCGTTTTCAGGACGCATTCTGAATTTGGTTTAAGGTTTAAACTACTGATATTAATTATGTATTGAACATATTCTTACGTTGTGCTGACCTGATGCTTACACTTCTGCGTCTCATGCCCCCTACACTGAG
>NZ_WXWP01000083.1:0-2971 GCF_009904765.1 Vibrio sp. V39_P1S14PM300 | reverse complement strand
TTGTCACCTCAATCCTTTGAAATAAGAAATCCATTGCGCAAAAAACATACCAACAAGTAAAATCCTTAAAATTCATACGGTTAAACAACAAACATTATCATCAAAGATCAACTTATTGTTCTTATTACCAATTTTTAATTAAATCGAACAAAAAATTAGCACAAAAAAAGCCAGCGTTTCCGCTGGCTAGATATCAGAATCTATATTCACTTGATACTGGTGATCCGACTACTCCGCTCACCACTGGCAGACACTGAGCGAATAAAAACCTCTCCACTCACTTCTGGACGCTGTGAGTCGATGTAGGTCTGCCACTGCGTGCCGTCCAGAGAATATTGCAACTCAACCCCGGGAAATTGCACGTTCATTGCCAGTTGTCCTTGCTCAATTCTCGCCCCCGGAACGGGCAGACGATAATCAATACCCGCCTTTTCCAGTTTCGCCAGTTCACGTTGCCCTAACAGGTTAGCAAACCGGTTGTAATCCTGATTTAAAGCCAGTTTATCGACAAGGTTGGTTTGCTGTGAATACTCCACACCCACCTTGTAGTCGTTCTCCCAACCGGCGCGGTGCCAGGCACGTTCAGCCGCTGCGAGTACTCGAGGAAAAACCATGTACTGATACTGCTCGTCATTACGTACGGTTTCAGACCATAACTGAGCCGATAGTCCATAAAATGGTTTAGCCTCGATCTCACCTTTTCCCGAGAAGCCATTGCCGTCTCTATCGAACGATGTTTCTGCGTTCTGCGGAAGGTTTTCCGGAGCAAAGCCGAACATCTTACGAGTGTCCGTTGCTCGCGTCGCCCAATAATAACCACGCTCTTTCGGGTCCGCTTCATAGGGCATGTCCATGTAGACATAATCCGGGTTCGACACTATCACGTCATAACCCTTTTCAGCCCATTCATAGGCTGATGAGGTGCCGCCCCAATACAATACATCCCAGAAGTTGACGCGGGTTGTTTCCGTCGCAAATGAATCAGCACCAGCGTCACTGTACTTTAGCCCATCTTGCCAGGCCTGGAAGTGGGTAATGCCTTTTTCGGCCACCAGCTTGGATACCTGTTCAGCAAAATGGCTTGGCAGATGCGCGAAATCGCTGACTTCTCCGCTATTAATCAGGGTCTGACACTGAGGGGATTTGGCAAACGGTTTGTCCTGCTTTGACAAATCAATCGTTCCTTTCCAACTGACTTTGTCTTTTGCATTCAGATCCTGGAATCCCGCTCCCAGCTTAATATTCTTCGCTTCGTCACCGCCAAAATGCCAGGTTGTCAGTGGCATACCAGCTTGCTTATGCATCGCAGCGACTTCAGAGATGACCTTGTCAACAAAACGGGTGGAAGATTCCAGACATGGGTTAATGAAGCTTTGCTTATTGTAGAACTGAACCGTGGTGACATTGGACGTATCCTGCGGATCCATTAGGCGGAACTCATTCGCCAATGCTTCCTTACCTTCCGCCATCAGACGTGTATAACGCGCTTCCATTGCAACAACTGCTGCACGCGCATGCGCCGGCATGTCAATTTCCGGTATCACTTCAATATTGCGCGCTTTGGCGTATTTTAATATAGCAATGTAATCCGCCTTACTGAAATACCCACTACCAAAGTTATCGCTTGTCGGCCCAGATCCTAACTGAGGTAGCAGACAACGTTGCTCATCAGTATCAAAACAGCGCTTTGAGCCAATCTCTGTTAGTTCAGGCAAGCCCGGAATTTCGATACGCCACCCTTCATCATCGGTCAAATGAAGATGCAATTTGTTCATCTTGTATGCAGCCATTTGGTCCAGAGTCGCCAGAATCGCCGCTTTGGAATGGAAGTTACGTGCAACATCCACCATGATCCCTCGATAGTCAAAACGAGGAGCATCTTGTATCGCCAGTTGCGGCAACGATGTCGGATTCTGACTGTCCGTCAGGCCAAAAATCGATTGTACCGCGTAGAAAGCGCCGGCCTGGTCAAACGCTTTGATCCTGATGCCATCACGCTTAATGTTCAGCGCATAGGCACCGGATCGGGCAAATTCAGTCGAAAAATCATCCGGTTTAATTGAGATGGTCACGGGGAATGCGCCGTTGATGTTCAGGCCAAGCACATTCGCTCTCGCTTCAAGGGCAGCAAATTGATCTGCATTGAAGACCGACTTTGGCAATGCTATCCCCTGGGCAATGTCCACACTGCCCGAACCAACGTTCACTTGCTGCGGAGTGGGCAATAACGTGGCGGACACATCTTGAAGTGACAAATCGGTGTTGTTATCAAAACGCGACTCCGCCGTAGCAAACACATTGTTGTCATCCGGTGTGCGCTTGAGGTTGCCACCTGTCAGACCTGACACAAACGTGCCCACATCTTCACTGTCGAGCGATGCCATCACTTTCGGTTGCGCATTGGGCGCTGTGACAAACGCACCAGGCAGAAAGTCGGTTTCGAATAATTGCCAATACTCACCAATCAGCGGCAACACCACTTTTTCGCCGGGCGCAAAACCGTCGAATTTCTCAGTGGGCTCCAGTTTATGCAAATCCCCGGTCACTCGGGTTACTTTAAACTGATCGTTATCCACATCCAGAATCAGTCGGATACTGTGGAAGTAGATTGCCCAGTCAGTGGCGTTAATCGCATCTCCCTGATTGACCAGCGTCATATTCACCTGATTACAAGATGCCCATTCCGCCCCTAAATCCTGACACGCCAAACCTTGATTTGCACCGTGATTGGTGATGACCTGATACTGAATATCCAAATTGTCGGCCAGAGCATTTACAACCTGCTGCTCCGTACTTTGCATCGACGCACATCCTGCCAACATCGCAATCACTGAAGCCGCTACAACACTATGTTTCAACATCCTACTTCCCCCCAAACAGTGAAAAAACAGCCGCTAGCCCGGCTTTTCTTCACCATACAAGAAGTTATTTTTTAGCGTAAAATTATTCAGATTGAGACGTGATCCATATC
>NZ_WXWP01000040.1:0-2975 GCF_009904765.1 Vibrio sp. V39_P1S14PM300 | reverse complement strand
TTGTACTCCCATTTTTCCAGACTGCTATTTTCCCAGTAACTTACTCTTAATCTACTGGAGAAATACCATGAGTCATTCTGTCTACCTGAAACTAGCCACCTTACTGGTACGCGCTGATCTGAAACGTGAAGAACGAGTTTGGAAACGCAAGTTGCGCCGTAGCGCTCACGATTTACCGTGGAACAACGTCCATCTGCTACGAGACATCGGTTTGGAACAAGATGGCCGTCCGGTCGGTATGTCTGAACCTGATGCAGTTAAAGCGGAACGTCGTGTGCGTCATCTGCGTCGAGTACTCAGTGCGCGAATACCTACGTAATCTGACCGGGTCAGGTGCTGATACCTGACCCGGAACCCTTTATGGGCAAGGATTGGAGTAAGTCGTTCCGATCTGCTGAATGCCCTCAAGCAACTCCTGAGTTAATTCGACTTCAATACTGTCAATGTTCGACTTCAATTGTTCCAGGTTGGTGGCTCCAATTATATTGGCGGCCACAAACGGACGTTGATTGACAAATGCCAGCGCCATCTGAGCCGGATCCAGGCCGTGCTCACGCGCTAAATCGACATACGCTTGCGTGGCTTTGACGCCTTGTGGCGTAAAGTAGCGGACAAAGCGTTCAAATAAAGTGCAGCGAGCCCCTTCCGGACGCGCACCGTTGAGATATTTACCGCTCAGGCAACCAAACGCCAGTGGCGAATAAGCAAGCAGCTGAACGCCTTCAAAGTGACTGATTTCCGACAAACCGACTTCAAAGCTGCGGTTGAGCAGGTTATAGGGGTTCTGAATTGAGACGATGCGTGGCAGTTCGTGCTTTTCGGCCAAACGCAGCAGTGTCATCACGCCCCACGGCGTTTCATTCGAGACACCGATATAACGCACTTTACCGGCTTTAACCAGGTCACTCAGTGCTTCAAGGGTTTCAATCAGTGTGACTTCATCCTGACTGTCTGGATGAGGATAGTTGAGCTGGCCGAAACAGTTGGTCTGACGCTGAGGCCAATGCAGTTGATACAGGTCGACGTAGTCGGTTTTAAGACGGCGTAGGCTGTCGTCAATTGCCTGATGGATATTGCGTCGATCGAGACTCATGTGATCTCGGATGTACGGGACATTACGAGGCCCGGCAACCTTGGTCGCCAGCACTATTTTTTCACGTTTCCCCGACTTTTCCAGCCAGTTCCCAATAAACTCTTCCGTGCGTCCCTGAGTTTCCGCTTTGGGTGGCACTGGATACATTTCAGCCGTATCAATGAAGTTCACTCCGCGCTCAAGTGCGCAATCCAGCTGGCTGGACGCTTCCGCTTGTGTGTTTTGCTCACCGAAGGTCATCGTGCCAAGGCAGATCTTACTGATTTCTAACGTTGAATGAGGCAGCTTGGTGTATTGCATAGTCCTTCCTTGCTTGTTGTGATTCTCCCACTATAGGGGAAGAGTTTGTCTGAGGGGAAGCAGAAACAGACGGGATTCGCAAAAACAGATGGCTTAGCTAAACTTTGTGCTAAGGAGGTGATTTATGCAGAGACACCAACTGGATAAGTGGATTCACGCCCCGCACAAAGATAGTTATCAACCGCCGAAAGTGTTTGTTATCGGATGTTCTGATTTGTCCCAGTATTTGCTGGCGGTTGAATTTAAACACCGGCTGGAGCCGATCAAGCAAGCGGGTGAAACGCTGCACTTCGACTCTATTGAGCAGGTCAAAGAGGAATTGATCCGGCTGGGGGTAGAACGGGCGTACTTGCGGCTGCATAACGCCTATGATGAGTGCGGCAGCCCCGATGGCCAGTGTTATTGCGATATTGAGTTATCACTGGCGAACCACATCAGTCATTAGCGCATCTGGTGAGCTAAGAGAGAAAGTTCCGTTGCAAAATACGGGCAGTAAACTGCGTTCGCAGATAGAACCCGCGTGGCAGGGTTTTGATTGGCCGGCCTGTGGCGCCATAGGCTTCGGTGACCACCCGGCCGTTGGCCGCTTTGGGGCGTAGCTGTAGCACCTCACCATGACGGGCGGTGATCTGTTCCACCTGACCCAGCACGATCAATTCCATCAGTTCTTCCCAATCTTGTTTGAGCTGCGCTTCTTCATCAGCGTCTGGCGACCAAAGTAAAGGTGAGCCCACCCGTCGTTCAGGCAGGGGAATTTCACGTTCGCCTTGCACGGGTACCCACAGGATACGCGACAGTTTATTGCGTACATGGCTGTGTTCCCAAGTCAGGCCATGCACCCCGGTCAGTGGCGCGACACAAACAAAGGTGGTTTCGAGCGGTTTTCCGCTATGGCTGATCGGAATACTCTTCAGTTCGATACCCAACTGGGCAAAATCTTGGGTCGGTTTGCTGCCTGCGGTGGCACCCAGATGCCATTCAAGCAGTTGTCCGACCCAGCCTTTGTCGCGGCGCAAATCCGGCGGGACGGCCATACCCGCTTCCTTTGCCAGTTCTGCAAATGAGTGGCCGGCAATGCCCATAGCGCGTTCGAGGAGTTCTTGTTCTGACTGAGGTTCTGGTTTCATGACTGTTTCCGCCGACGATCATCCGCAGTATGGTAACAAATTTTTCCAGCACAACGGAATGGCGAGTGTTGTCCCGGGAATGGTCAGATAACGATCGTTTTGCCCAAAAGATCATCTATTCATAACTTATCCACAGAGTGTGGCGTCGAAAACGCAGGATTACGGAGGTCTGGATCAATAAACAGGGGTTTTAACCTCAGTTTAGGGTTGATTTTTCTGACGTGATGCTGAAGTGTTCACTACTGATGTGGATAAAATCGTCGTTGGTGGATCTTTGACCGATCTGTGTGGAAAGGAGATGAGATATCACGCTGGGTTTGAAAATAAACAAAGAATACATTTAAGGTTATGATATTTAATGTTTTTTGTTGTTTGTTTTTTAGGTGACCTCACAGGTCATCTCGGCAGTGTATTTAAAATGATCACTTTCTCATTGATTCTACACATGGTTATGC
>NZ_WXWP01000044.1:0-3022 GCF_009904765.1 Vibrio sp. V39_P1S14PM300 | reverse complement strand
GTTGTGTGCCACGGAGTTCCTAAAGAGACTGAGATTTTAAAAAGTGGCGATATTATCAACCTAGACATTACTCTAGAAAAGAATGGATTTATTGCCGATTCAAGTAAAATGTATGTAATGCCTTCAGCATCACCGCTTGCTATTCAACTGGTAAAAACAACCTATAACGCTATGTGGGAAGGTATTAATCAAGTAAAACCTCGGGGAAAACTTGGTGACATTGGTCATGCGATACAACGACATGCAGAATCCCATGGATACAGTATCGTAAGGGAATATTGTGGACATGGAATAGGTCGTGAAATGCATGAAGAACCACAGGTACTTCATTACGGTCAGCCAAATAGTGGACTCACATTAAAAGAGGGCATGATTTTTACTATCGAACCAATGGTGAATCAAGGTACTGCTAAGATAAAAACCAAAAAAGATGGTTGGACGGTGGTCACTAGAGACAAAAAACTCTCAGCTCAATCTGAACATACAGTACTTGTCACTAGTACAGGATATGAGGTTCTCACGTTAAGAGAAGAAGAAAAGCTGCAAACGATGTGATGATTGACAGAGAAGCTTTCGACAAAACAGGCGCAATTCATAAGAAATATTAATTCAACCTAGGCGCACTACAACAAACTATAACTATGCCGCAAAATCGTTTTAGGGCATAAATGATTTGATCATGGCAGTTCAAATTATGCTTACCATGATGTTAGATCATGTTCGAGCCAGGACAGATATGTTTAAGGCATGCGTCCGTCAGATTAAAATGACTACGCAGACTCTAAACCTCACGTGCGATACAACACCTTTACAACATGCCAACCAAATTTGGTTTTCACCAAATGAGGTACTAAAGTCTCTCCAGAGAAGCACACTTTATCGAACTGTGGCACCATTTGGCCTTTACGGAACTCGCCAAGATCGCCGCCGCGTTTACCTGAGGGGCACAGCGAATGTTTTTTCGCAAGCGTTTG
Organism: Vibrio sp. V39_P1S14PM300; assembly: GCF_009904765.1. Classification (NCBI taxonomy): domain Bacteria; kingdom Pseudomonadati; phylum Pseudomonadota; class Gammaproteobacteria; order Vibrionales; family Vibrionaceae; genus Vibrio; species Vibrio sp. V39_P1S14PM300. Next base: position 2,048 of record NZ_WXWP01000044.1, on the reverse strand, counting down.
AAATTTTGCGCCCTTTTTTAGCTGTTTAATGATGTCTTCAGCTTGTTCTTTGTGTTTCACCAATATATGCAGTGCTGCTACTGTCTGTGCCATGATAGACCCCGGTTAAATGCAATGGCGGGGATTGTAGCCTAAGTCTTGGTGTACTTCACCCTGTGCGGAGCTTTGCACAGATCAATAAAACCGCACTCAGTCCGGTTATTGCTTGCAGGCCGATTTCAACCTGACCAGGATTCGGGTAACATGATTCATAAGTATCAGTTTTGAGAACCGTTATGGCAAAAACAATCAGTAAAGCAAACCAGTCTCAAGGCATGTTGATGTTCACACTCAACATGCAAAAACAGCTGTTTGCTATTGGCACCCTCAAAGTTCGGGAAATTGTGCCTTATATGCCAACGACTCAGATCCCCTATTCTCATCATCTGGTTGTTGGTACGGTAACGATTCGCAATCTAACGGTTCCGGTCATTGATATGGCCGCAGCGATAGGCTTTCGCGCGATTCAACCGGAAGAGTATAAAAATTGCTACCTTATCGTGACCGACTGCCTGAGAACCGTAGTGGCGTTTATGGTCCGCTCGATAGAGAAGATTATTGAGTGCAACTGGCGCACCATTGAAGCGGCCCCCACCAGTGCCGGGCACAACATATTTGTCACGGGCATTACCCGTTATGAAGACAAAATCGTGCAGATGCTGGACGTTGAACTGTTGCTGTCTAAGATTTACCCACAGTACGAGTCAGCCAAAATCCCGATGCTGACAGACATTGAGCGCGAGCGCCTGAAAGCACTCAATATTCTGCTAGTAGACGACTCTTCCATCGCACGTAAGCAATTGTCCGATGCACTCGACAGCATCAATATCCCTTATCGGATCTGTAAGAATGGGATGGACGCGATTGAGTTGATGCGTGATGCCGCCGCACAGGGTGAAGCGATAGATTTATTGGTGAGTGATATTGAAATGCCGGGGCTGGATGGGTACGAACTCGCATTTGAAACTCAGAACGACAAGTCGCTAAGCCAGGCTTATATTATTCTGCATACATCCCTTTCCAGCGAAATCTGCCTTGACCGAGCTCATCAGGTCGGGGCGCACGAAGCATTGGAGAAATTCAATGCTGGCGAATTGATTGAAGCCATGCTGAGAGGCGCAGCGACACTTGAAAGCAATCGTGCCACTGCGTAATGTCCCTAAGCTCTGGGTACCAAACCCAGAGCTTCTCGCTGCGCTTTGTTGAGCGAACGGCCGACAAGCTGGTATGAGCGTTCACACAAATCTGCGACCATACCGTCCTCGACATCCCCATTAAAATAGACCGTAATCCAATGACGCTTGTTCATGTGGTAACCCGGCGTTATATCACTGAATTGGGAAGTCAGCACCTCGCCATCTTCCGGCTTTGCTTTCAGCGTGACGTACTCTTTTCCTTCCCGTTCAGCCAGGATGGCGAATACTTTGCCGCGAACTTTGAATACTAACGCTTCCGGACCGAACGGATATGAACCTTCAGCACCCATATACTGATTAAGCTGCAGTTCCAACTGACTGATTTTCATGTGCTCTCCTGACATTTATTCGAACTGAGCCAGCCACACTTTAAGGATTTGGTTGACTTGCTTTTTCTGGCTGGCAGTAAGACTTTTTACCAACCGGTGCTGCACGTCAAGGTGTTCATGAATGATGCTGTCAATAAGTGTGAAACCGTCAGGTGTCAACTGAACAGTGACGCTACGGCGGTCTTCTTTACTGTGTTCACGGGCAATCAAACCTTTTGTTTCCAGCTTATCAAGACGATTTGTCATTGCACCTGAAGTCAGCATCATCGAATCAATCAATTCTGAGGGAGTAAGCCGATAAGATTCCCCACTACGGCGCAGAGTGGCCAGCACATCAAACTCACCAAGTTTCAAATCATACTGCTTATGCAGATCAGCAACCTGACCTTCCATGTACTTGGCGATGCGCATTAATCGCCCCATAATGGCCATCGGTTCGGTGTCCATTTCTGGTTTCTCTCTTGCCCACTGATCCACCAAACGA
>NZ_WXWP01000113.1:0-3024 GCF_009904765.1 Vibrio sp. V39_P1S14PM300 | reverse complement strand
ATGCAACCCTGACCAGACATTGACAGTAAAGTTCATTCATTTTTGATACCTTACGTGAACAAAAAACAATTTTTGTGATTAAGCACTTAATCACTCAACAATCGGTAGAACATTGTTTATATAATAAGCCTACCGCTTTCATATCATTTTCTGCAACACTTAGTCATTACCTCAACCCTTTCAATTCGCACCGAACTGTAAACCAGTTGTTCACCTGTACAATGTGTTTACATCATAGTTAACAACCTAACACTTAAAACCTATCTCATTGATCTCTCGAACTAATACCGCAACTAAAAATCCACTTGCTATTTTTAGGCATTGACACTCTGTTCACCAATTGGCTTATTTTATCCACTCCTGATTCAATAATTTCATATAAATCATAACGATAAATTCTGGTTCGCTTTTTGCCTACGATGTGGTCAGCCAGGCAGAGGCCTCTGAGCTGACCATTGATGTCACAAAGCATTGGAGGAGCTGTCTAGACGCAAGGGCGTGGTACTGAACTTATCGATTTTTCCTGAGAGGTTTAAGGAAATCCGGTATGACCGCATTTACAGAGCCCTTTTATCTACTTCTTTTATGAAACAGGAAGGTAAACGATGGAACGATTAATACACAGTCGGCTTTGCAGGGTGTTCAGTGTCATCCTGGTTAGTACGGCAGCCCTGTACGCTCAAATGTCATTCGCTCAAGATCCAGGAATCCAGGACATATGTATGGAAGATCGAGCGGTGCAAGAGGGTCAAGTAAACCACTTAAATTGTACTGCGAATGACATTAACATCGCCAGCGCTTCAAATATTGTCATCACGCATATTGATGGCAACCCAGTAGCCCCAGGTACAGACACTTGTGTATCCGGTAAAGACGTCACTTTTGAAGCAGATTTTGATGTCGTATCGACCGCTAGTGCACGCTATGACATAGGTTTATACTTTAATCGAGAAGGCGGTGAAGATGCTCGTAGCGGTTCATGTAATATCTATACACTGAACGACACATACAGTACAAATGCTAGCGAACTAGATGGTGACAGTTGCTGGGATGCAGAGCAAGGAGCACAAATTGTCCACAGCTCTACCATCACAACAACATGTATCGATAGTGACGGCGATGGGCAACTCAACTTGCCCAACTGTGTAAGTTGGCGCCAACCTGGCGCAAATGAGCTATGTGAAGACGCAACAGGAGCCTTTCCAGGTGCACCTTCGAAATGTAACTGTAACGATGAATTCAATGTTCCTATCTTTATTCAGCCCGATCCACCCATTGTTACAAAGTCAATCACACAAGGAACAACAGATACAGGCACTGAGCCTGGTCAAACTTTTAGTTACACCGTTGAGATTAAGCCAGACCCAAGTACTGGTAATAGCGTTTTCGTAACCAAACTTGAAGATGTACTATCATCCAGCACAGACCCTAGTGCCGGCGCTATTCAGACTTTTCTGCTCAATGATGGAACATCTAATGACGTAGGCGTGACCAAAGGCTACTACACCCTGATGTCGAGTGGTTTGGCTAGCGCATGTGAGAACTTATCTCTTCCATATGAAATCCCACCAGAATCGATCGGACTGAAATGTACGTTCAAAGTTCACATTAGTGACAGCGATCTGCCAAACATTCCTGATCCTGAAAAGTTCGAGAACTTTATACGTGCCACGATTTTGGATGAAAATGATGACCCTGTGGGTGATAACTTCTGTTTCTCTCCAAGTACTGCGGGAACGCCAAATCCAAACTGTAGTAACGAAATAGTCGTAAGTTTAACAAACCAACCACCAGCAGTGACCGTGGAAAAAACAGCCGATAAATCTGAAGTACTCGAACCAGGCGAAACCGTCGTATTTACGTTTGATATTACCAACGACTCAGGTGCTCATGACTCGCCGATTGCTCTTGAAAGCCTAATTGACACTATATACGGCGATCTGAGCTTAATCGGTGCAGATAGCAACTGTCTGGATGATCCGGTCACTATAGCTAAAGATGCAACGTACACTTGTACATTGACGGCTTGGGTTTCTGGAGACGCTGGTGACAGTTTTACTAATGTAGTTACAGCGATGGTTCGCGATGACGAAAATGACACTGCGACAGACACAGATGATCATACAGTTGCAGTTCTTGATGTCCCATCTGCCATTACACTAGTTAAAACTGCTAACCCTACTTCGGTAAATGAAACTGGTGACAACCCAGATCTGTATCGAGATGTCGATTACACATTTTTATTTACTGTTAAGAGTCAAATCGAGATAGAACCAGGTGTGTTCGTAGCTGCTTCAGATACCGTGACATTCTCCAGTTTGATTGATGACCCATTTGGTGATTTAACTGGCGACTGTATGGTTACTTCGAAAAACGGTAATCCAATTGCACCGGTTGCATTAAATGGATTTGAACTGGATCCGGGAGAATTCGCGAGCTGCACAATGACGTTACAAGTTCAAGGTAATGCTGGAGACAACCACCTCAACGTTGCAACGATCAGCGGTACAGACGAAGATGAGCAACCCGTATCTGCTATGGACAGTGAAACAGTGACATTTGATCCTCTGGCTCCTGATACAGATATGGCCTTTGCAACCAGCCTGTTGGTCGTAATTGAACTCACCAATGCCTCTGAGGTAGATGATGTCACCCTCACAGCTCTGACTGTTAAGGGAGAAAACGTCTTTGCTTTTGATGGTATGAACGACGAGTTTAATCTTCTCAATACCGGCGGTACATACAACGGTGTGACTTATTCCGCATGTAACTATGGAGCGGAAATGCAATACAGCGGTTCGGGTCTCGGTTTAAATGTTTACTCATGTGCATTCACTCTCGAACTGAAGCCTGGGCTTGAAAATACAGATGACATTGAATTCTTGTCACAAGGTGCCCTCAACGGCGTTGTTGCGACAGTCACCGACGACGAAGGAGATACGTTAACTAACTTTGTATCTGTAGAAGTAAACACCTTAGAATAGTAGTTATTTGATTTTATTAAAGGTCTAAAAGGGATAATAG
>NZ_WXWP01000291.1:0-3118 GCF_009904765.1 Vibrio sp. V39_P1S14PM300 | reverse complement strand
CTGCACTGCGCTATTCCGGTTATGTTGGCGTGGCGATTTCAGTGGTAGCTGTGATTTTTGTGGGGCCAATGGCCTTTGTCGGCGCCGGTGCGGGCCTATTGATGTCGTTTAGAATGGCAGGCGTGGTCAATCGGCCCAAAGTGGAGATCACACCATTTATCGATGGCATCTTATATCTCGACGAAAAGCGCAGCGTCGCAAGTCATAAAAATAATGTGACCACGTACTTTCTAACGCCCGATTTAGCTGCCTATCCGTTCGATGAAAGCACTCGTTTTTCCATGGAAGGACAGTATACCTCTGCCTATGAAGCCACGCCCGAACTGCACGCGGCATTTACCCAGGCGGTTAACCAAGTTATCGACACTAAAGAAGTTGAGGCTTATTGAACACCGAAAACTCTATCTTTATAAAAAAACCGCCGACTGAATGCTGTCCAGTCGGCGGTTTTATCTAAGGATGGAGGTTTGGCGAGTTACTCCACCGTCACCGCTTTCGCCAGGTTACGAGGCTGATCGACATCGGTGCCCTTAATCAAGGCCACATAGTAAGACAGCAGCTGCATTGGGATGGTGTAGTAGATCGGCGCCGTAATTTCACTCACGTGTGGCATGGTGATGATCTTCATGTTCTCATCCGCTTCAAAACCAGCATCTTTGTCAGCAAACACGTACAACAAGCCGCCACGTGCACGCACTTCTTCGATGTTCGACTTTAGCTTCTCAAGCAGATCGTTGCTCGGTGCGACCACTACCACTGGCATATCGGCATCAATCAATGCCAGAGGGCCGTGTTTCAGCTCCCCTGCGGCGTACGCTTCGGCATGAATGTAAGAGATTTCTTTGAGCTTCAATGATGCTTCCATCGCGATCGGATAGAACTCTCCGCGCCCCAAAAACAGCGTGTGGTGCTTGTCAGCAAAGTCTTCCGCCAACGCTTCAATCTCTTTTTCAAACGACAGGGCAGCATTGATCTGCTGAGGCAGTGCGTGCAGTGCTTCAACAATCTCTTTCTCTTGCGCTTTACCGATCAATTGCTTCTGTTTACCCAGAGCGGTCACCAGCATCAGCAGTGCTGACAACTGAGTAGTGAACGCTTTGGTCGACGCAACACCAATTTCCACCCCAGCACGAGTCATAAACGCAAAGTCAGACTCACGCACCAGAGATGAGCCTGCGACATTACAGATCGTCATCGCCGCCATGTAGCCTTTTTCTTTAGCCAAACGTAGTGCCGCCAGTGTATCGGCCGTTTCGCCCGATTGAGACAACGTGATCAGCAAGCTATTTGGACGAGTAACAAATTTGCGATAACGGAACTCGGAAGCAATCTCCACATCGCAGCTCACGCCCGCCAGAGATTCAAACCAGTAGCGCGCCGTCATACCCGCATTGTAAGAGGTGCCACACGCGACAATCTGAACGTGTTCCACTTTATTGAGGATCTCAACCGCATTAACACCGATGCTCTCTGTGACCACAGAATCGGCGCTGATACGGCCTTCCATCGTGTTGATCAGCGCTGTTGGCTGCTCGTAAATCTCTTTCTGCATGAAGTGACGGAACTGACCTTTATCTCCGGCATCGTGCTCTGCATTGGACTCGGTAATTTCACGCTCAACTGGCTCACCGTTCGCATCAAACACAGTCACTTCGCGGCGGGTAATTTCCGCGACATCCCCTTCTTCGAGGTACATAAAGCGACGGGTGACATTAAGCAGAGCCAGTTGATCCGAAGCCAGGAAGTTTTCGCCGACACCGAAACCAATCACGATCGGGCTACCAGAACGAGCCACCACTATGCGAGACGGATCTTTACGATCCAGCGCGACGGTGCCGTACGCACCTTCCAGCTGTTTGGCGGTTTTCTGTACCGCTTCCAGCAGGCTGGCTGAGGTACGCTGTTCCCACTCCACCAGGTGGGCAATCACTTCGGTGTCGGTTTGGGATTCAAACACATAGCCACGATCACGCAGCAGGCTGCGCAGTTCTTCGTGGTTTTCGATGATGCCGTTGTGTACGACGGCAATATCCCCGGACATGTGTGGGTGAGCATTCACTTCAGAGGGCTCACCATGTGTCGCCCAACGTGTATGCGCAATACCAGTACCGCCAAGTACCTGCGCTTCTTCCACAGCATCCGCCAGTTCCTGAACTTTGCCCAGGCGACGCACTCGGGTCAGTTGATGGTCGCCATCTACTACGGCAACACCAGCGGAGTCATACCCGCGGTATTCCAAACGGCGTAAACCTTCTACCAGAATTTCAGCGACATCTCGTTGTGCTACTGCACCTACGATTCCACACATGTTTTGTTCTCCGTGTTTGATTTCTTTATCTCCCCAACCGGCAGCAAGCAAAAGCCGGAACGTCGGGGAAACAGGGTAATAGGGTCAGGCGCGGATCACTCGTACGCCATGAGATTCGATTTGTGCGACCTGCTCGTCACTGGCCTGTTTGTCTGTCACCAGCACGTCGATGTTCTGCCAGCCTAATTCCAGATTAGGGATCTTGCGGCCAATTTTCTCGGACTCAATCATCACAATGACTTCACGTGAGACTTCGGCCATCACTTTGCTAAGGCCTACCAACTCATTAAACGTCGTGGTACCGCGCTCCAGATCGATACCATCCGCGCCGATAAACAACTGATCAAAATCGTATGAGCGTAATACCGATTCGGCCACCTGGCCCTGAAAGGACTCTGAGTGCGTATCCCAAGTTCCGCCAGTCATTAATAATGTCGGTTCGTTTTCCAACTCATTAAGCGCATTAGCGACATGCAGTGAGTTGGTCATGACAACCAGACCGCGTTTATGATCGAGTTGCTGAATTAATGCCGCCGTCGTGCTGCCACTGTCGATCACTAAACGATTGTGATCGCGGATCAGTTCTGCGGCGGCTTTGGCCAACTCCACCTTTCGAGTCGAAACATTTTTACTTAATTCCTCGCTTACGACTTCTTTCGGCAATGCAATGGCACCACCATAACGACGCAGTAGCTGGCCATTTTTCTCTAGCGAAGCCAAATCCTTTCTAATCGTGACCTCAGAGGTTTCGAATCGGCTGGATAATTCTTCCACACTGACTTCACCCTTGTCGTTCACTAAGTTTGAAAT
>NZ_WXWP01000011.1:0-3141 GCF_009904765.1 Vibrio sp. V39_P1S14PM300 | reverse complement strand
GGTTAAAATGCTATTTATTTGTGCATTTGTCGTTATAAAATGTGGTATTAGTTACAGAATGTAACATTTTGGATTTCATTTTAACCTCCTTGTCGAGTACCCTGCGCAGGCTTTGTTGACAGTCTTGTCACATATGCGCAGGAATCACTACAAGGAGGGAACAGATGAGTTCATCTGCTTCAATTAATCAAAATGCACCGAAGAAATCGCTCTTTACGCGCTTTCTTGACTCGGTGGAATATTTGGGGAACCTGTTGCCCCACCCAATCACACTTTTCGCTATTTTCTGTGTTGCTATCCTGATTTCATCTGGGATCGCCGGCTATTTTGACGTGGCAGTCGCGGATCCGCGTCCAGAAGGTGCAGCGGGACGTGCGGCAGACGGTATGATCCGCGTTGTCAGCCTGCTAAATGCAGAAGGGCTGGAGCTGATCGTCACCAGTCTGGTGAAGAATTTTGTTGGCTTTGCGCCGCTTGGTACCGTGCTGGTTGCCATGCTCGGGGTTGCGATTGCTGAATACTCAGGTCTGTTATCGGCGGCGATGCGTGGTTTGGTAATGGGGGCTTCCAAACGCATGGTGACTGTGACGGTTGTGTTTGCTGGCATTGTCTCCAACACGGCGTCTGAATTGGGTTACGTTGTTCTTATTCCGTTAGCAGCGATGCTGTTCCACTCTTTAGGACGTCACCCTCTGGCGGGTCTTGCCGCCGCATTTGCTGGTGTATCCGGCGGTTATTCAGCCAACCTGCTGATTGGTACGGTCGACCCTCTGTTGTCTGGTATTACTGAAACGGCAGCGCAGATGATCGATCCGAATTACACCGTGGGTCCGGAAGTAAACTGGTACTTCATGTTTGTATCGACGTTCTTCATCGCTGGCATGGGCGCTTTCGTGACTGAAAAAATCGTTGAGCCAAAACTGGGTAAATACAGTGACGAAGAGGCATCAGAAGATCTGTCTCAGGATACCATGGGTAAACTGACCGACGTTGAGAAGAAAGGCCTGAAAATGGCAGGCGTCGCTGTTGTTCTGGTGTCTGCTCTTCTGGCCTGGACCATTGTGCCGGCAGACGGCATTCTGCGCTCTGATGCGGGTACGGTCGCAGGATCGCCATTCCTGAAGAGCATCGTGGCGTTCATCTTTGTGTTCTTTGCGATTCCGGGCTTTGTGTACGGTAAAGTCGTTGGCACGATGAAAACTGATCGCGATGTGATCAATGCGATGTCTAAGTCGATGTCGTCAATGGGAATGTACATCGTGCTGGTTTTCTTTGCGGCTCAATTTGTGGCGTTCTTCAAGTGGACAAACTTTGGTCAGGTCTTCGCGGTTGCGGGGGCAGATTTTCTGCAAAGCATCGGTCTGACTGGCCCAATGCTGTTCTTCGCCTTCATTCTGATGTGTGGTTTTATCAATCTGATGATTGGTTCGGCGTCAGCGCAGTGGGCGGTGACCGCTCCTATCTTCGTTCCAATGCTGATGCTGGTTGGCTATGCACCGGAAACCATTCAGGCGGCGTACCGGATCGGGGATTCCACCACCAACATCATCACGCCAATGATGAGTTACTTTGGTCTGATTCTGGCGGTGGCAACTCGCTACATGAAGAATCTCGGAATCGGGACTTTGATCGCGACTATGCTGCCTTACTCACTGTGCTTTATTGTCGGCTGGAGCGTACTGTTCTATCTGTGGGTATTTGTGTTCGGTTTGCCAGTTGGTCCTGGTGCGGCGACATACTACACGCCATAATCGTTCATAGTTCGATAAAAAACCTGCGCTCTGCGCAGGTTTTTTGTTTATCGGTGTTTGGCCAGTATTCGGTCGAGGTGGTTGGCGAATTCGCGGCGCTCTGTTTGAGACAGCGCGGCCGGGCCTCCGGTTTGGATACCGCTGGCCCGCATGGTGTCCATAAAATCGCGAATGTTCAGCCGCGCTTTGATGGTGTCTTTGGTGTACAACTCTCCCCGGGGGCTCAGCGCCAGCGCCCCTTTGCTGATCGCTTCGTCGGCCAGTGGAATATCGGCGGTGATCACCAGGTCGCCGCTGCTCAGACGGCGCACAATTTCGTTATCGGCCACATCAAAGCCGCTGGATACTTGCAGCGCGCGGATGTTGTCGCGTCTGGGAACCGGGACCAAATGGTTGGCAACAAATGTACACTCTACGCCGGTGCGCTCTGCGGCGCGGAACAGTGTGTCACGAGTCACTTTCGGACACGCGTCGGCATCAACCCAAATCTGCATTACAGTTTCTCCGCCAACTTAGCTTCCAGCGTCTCCAGACGACGTGTCAGATCCTTAATCTGTTGCTCCAGTTGCGCGATCTTGTCTTGAGGTGGGGTACTGTCAGCGGCGATTTCGACTTTCGGCACACGTTGAGCGTGTTTCCAGCTACGAATGGTGGCAATCAGGGCTGGCATTGGCACAGGCGTTTTCAGCCGAGCTTTGACCAGCGCCACTGTTGGCTCTTTGCCTTGATTGTGCAGCGATTGCAGCACCGCTTCCAGCTCTTGGGTGATGTTTTGAGTGAGCATCATTTCTTCCTCTGATACAACTTTCGTCCATCATACTGGCAAAGGCCAATCTAGGCGAATAGCAAATCCGGTAGCTGTGTGTAAGAGATCTCTCACACACGGTGTGAGAGAAGGCGATATTATAGTGGTTGAAATGGCCTTATTTCTATCTAACTCATTATTTTTAAATGCCTTTCTCTTATTGTAATCCTTTTCATTAAAAAAACTTGTTGTACGGTGGATTGTTTAAATCGGCAGAAAGCGTAAATTTACAGGTGTCGGAAGGATACTGACACGGAACAGGAAATCGCCACGGATTTGGCCATCTTCAGGAAGAAGAGTTGATGATTCAGGATGGGGCATCAGCAGGAAGCGAAGGACTTTGTACGGACACAACAACTGACAGGATGTGAGTTGCAACGGAATGACAAAGGACAGCGTTAGGATAACGCAGGGACACCGCTCACGGAACAAGTGATGAGAGCTAACCAGGACAGTTAGCGTTCAGGATGAATAGGACACCGCCAGGAAGGCGAAGTAAGGAACGCTGAAGGATTCAGCCACTATTAAGGAAGATGCAAGGAGCATCATTAGTAGCCGGATTGCTGCGAGTTAAGACTATAGCCC
>NZ_WXWP01000112.1:0-25687 GCF_009904765.1 Vibrio sp. V39_P1S14PM300 | reverse complement strand
ATGCAAGACCCAGTAGACGGCATTTTGCGGCAGTGGAGTGAGGCCAGACCTGATTTGGATTGTTCTGCGATGGGAGTTGTCGGACGCTTGCGCCGGGTCAATCAAAGTTGGCAAAAGCAGCTTGAAACAGTGTTTGAGGCACATCAGTTGAGCTGTATCGAGTTCGATATTCTCGCGACGCTAAGACGCAGCCAAATGCCACTGACGCCAACGGAGTTGTATCAAACCCTGATGTTATCGTCCGGCGCGATGAGTACTCGGATTGAAAAGCTGGTGCAACGTGGTTTGATAGAGCGGATTGCCAGTGAAAACGACCGCCGTAGCTGTAAAGTACGATTGTCGGAAGAAGGCCAGTGCGCGCTTGATGCCGCACTCGAGTCGCATGTAGAAAACATGAATACCATGTTGGATATGCTGGAAGAGGACGAGAAAACTCAGTTGGCCATGTTATTGAAAAAAGTATTGGTTGCCAATGTATCATGACCGAACCGGCGCTCCATGGCGCCGGTCGGCCCGAACAAGTTTACGGTCAGAGTATCGGAAAGGCGGGGGTGTCTTTGCCTTCGGTTAGCCAGTTCACCCACAGTTTCTGGTCGCTACCTTCCAGCAACGTCGCGAAGTTACGTGCGCGAATGTATTTGTCTGAACCGTATGGCCTTAGCATATCGGCGACAATGTGATGATTCTCATCCAGATATTCTGTACGGTCATTGGTAATTGCGCAGATCCCCAGCCATTGCATATAACTTGGCGCTGGGTGCACGATGCCGGATGACACGACCTGATGCACTGCACGATTGTCAGCACTGCGCAGATCGCGGATAACTCCTAACGCGCCAACATGCACATCGCCGGATAAAATCACACTGCGCCCCTGACGCCGTGTGCCGCTGTCCAGCAGATGCATGATCAGGCGTGAACGTTCTCCTTCATGCTCTTTCGCTCGCCAGTGATCTTTGAGGTCGTCGGTCAGCTCCTCTTCCCATGGCGTAGCATCCACGGCATTTTCGGCAAAGGAAAAGTCCCGGTACACAACCGGGACGGCGCTCATGACCAGCAGAGTCTGGTTGTTGTTGTGCTTTAGATATTTCGTGACGGACTGCCACTGAGCGGATCCCATGACTTGAGACAAGGTGCGTTCAGAGCGATTGTCCAGCACCAAAATATCGTAGCCGTGAAAGCTTAGGGCGGCGCCATAGTGCGTGCGAGGCTGGTTATTTGCTGACATTAAACTCTGGTTATGCACGCCCCGGATTTGTAGTAACTCGAAATGTTTGCGCGCGGAACGGAAAATGGCCTGATAGACGTCACATGTCTGAATGTCTTCTGGATAACTGCCCCAGCCATCGAAGATATCGTGGTCGTCCCACATCATAATCGACGGAATAGAAGCCAGCATGCTGGCGATGGGTTCTTTGTTCCAGCGGTCGACATACAATTCACTGTAGAAGCGATCAATTTGTCGAGTCATATCCTTAGTGGCCCGGCGTTTTACCTTGTCTTTGCGATCGAGTTCATTCCAGCGTTTCAATGCGGTGATTTTGGTCCAGATCGCATCGGCGTATATCTGATCGCCCCCCATCAGGAGTAGGGAGAATGGTTCACGCTGGTGCTCCTGTGCCATGGTTTCCCAGAGCCGAAAAGGTGCTTCGGTGCTGTTCATCAGGGTTAAATCCGAGAAGCCGTTACACGATGCGTACGCAAACTTTGGTTTCTCTTTGTCGCCAGGAACATAGAACGACCAGCGCTGCTTGCCACGCTGATCGAGTAGCGTCAGGCCATCTTGTTGCAGGGTATAGTCAATGGTTTCCTCGCCCGCAGAATCAATGTTGAGCTCCATGCGCCATACTTTGCCATTGTCGATCTCCCCAATCAGCTGGGCTGGTACGGGTTGGTGATGCGGATAGCTAACATTTACCGAGCCTGCTGATTGGTCGGTAACCACCACGACCGTATAATGGTGGTCTGATTCCAGTCCCAGGATCGGGCCAAGAACAAGCTTTTTATGCATACTGACTTCCTTTATTTTCTGCTTGTATTCAACGAATGACGTCTGCCATCACTGAGCTGACTTTAGAAACCGTATTAAGTACCTTTGCTACGCTTTCAAACTGCTCGATTTGGTTATTCAGATCGTCGCGAGCCTGCTGGCTCTGGCGACGCAGTTCACCCAGCAAATGCATCACATCAGCCACCTGACTGGTGTCTGTCAGAGAGGCACTAACCAGATCATAGTACTGCAATCTCAAGGTACGCTGTTTGTGCCACAGTTCGTCATACTCCCGACTTCCTATGGTCATGACGGCCATCAACTGATTGATTTGAAGCAATGTTTCGTACAATTCATTTCTTAGCTCGGTTTTATCCATGGTTCAATTCCTCATTCCGGACAACGGGCGGAGCGGGCTCCAACCACTATCTGATTCGGGCAGGTTTGCATCATTTCTTCGAGGGAGGCGAACATCTTGTGAGTGGCGTGCAGTTCGCTGACCGATTTCTTCAGGGCATCAGAGGTGAAACGATCCGCGGCGACTTCGGTGGCGATGACATGATGTGCTCGGGCCATTTCGCGCAGCGCGCTGGCGGTTGCTTCCACCGACGCCAGGCTAGCCATCATGGCTGAATACTTGTCATAGCTTTGCTCAACCGCCTCATGCCGCCGTAATAAATCACTGCGTGATGTGTTGTTGACCGCTGTCAGGTAGAGCGACAGCTCAGTATCACGCGCGATTTCAAGCCGGCGAATAAAGTCCTGACGGAGGATATCCGCTGCCAGACGTTCGGTCAGTTCTTGCACCAGCGGATCCGCGTCCATGACAACGGCTTTGATGGCGTCGGCACGTTTGTTTTGCAGGTAAGTGGCGCTGAGCTGGCCGATCACCCGTCCACCGGTCGCGCTTTGATCTTGGGTCAGTAGCGTTTCTGACTGGAGTTTTTCGTACGATTTGTTCAGCGTGTTCAACGATTCAATCAGTTCCACACTGGCCAGAGCAACCGCCTGATCGCTGGCTGTCATACTCAGATGGAACAGAGACTGCGCATACTGGTGCAGTGCTTGATTGGCCTGAAACAGGGCGACCGCGTTAATGTCTGGCAACCCAGATCTCGCCGCTCCGGCTAAGGCATCTTTGGTGACGCTGTGTGGGCTGGTGGTCAGAGTCGCCAGCTCTTCGTTGCGTGCTGAGCGGTTGTAATCATCGATAAGTGTTTGCACCCGAGATGTCACCTGAGTGGCATCTTTACTGTAGGCTGCAATATAGGCGGTCGGTGTTGTTGAGCAGGCGCTGACCGCCAGCGCCATGAACAGCCAAGCCAGGCGTGCGCCGCGAAAGAGTAAAGGAGGTGTCATCTGCGTGATATCCTTTCAATGCGTATGGGAAAGAATAAGTATGACCATAAATGCATATTAATGATGTGACTCTGGTTAAGAAGTGCTCATTTTATGAATGCATTCGCGAGCGGGGCGATGTTTCAAATGAAACCTGTGTGCGATAAGATATGAAAGTTAATACGTAACGGAGAAGACGGTGAACTCAAGGCAAAATGAAATCCTGCAGGTCGTGAATGATCGCAAGCGCGTGCAGGTGACGGAACTTTCTGACTTGCTCGGCGTGTCAGGAGTAACCATCAGGCAGGATTTGAATGTTCTTGAGCAACAGGGCTATTTAAAACGGGTACACGGTGCCGCAATGGCACTGCAAAGTGATGACATGGATAGCCGTCTGACGGTTCGTTTTGATATAAAGCAGGCGTTGGCTAATAAAGCGGCGGATTTGGTCGCGGCTAATGAAACGGTTCTGATTGAAGGTGGAAGTGCGAATGCTTTGTTGGCGCGTACTCTGGCAGAACGTGGCGACGTGACCATTATTACGCCGTCAGCGTACATTGCGCATTTGATACGCAGTACATCGGCCAATATTATTTTGCTCGGTGGTGTTTATCAGCATCAAGGGGAAAGCCTGGTGGGGCCGTTGACCAGGTTATGTATTGAAAATATCCATTTTAGCACTGCCTTTCTGGGCATTGATGGCTATCATCAGGATACCGGATTTACCAGTCGCGATATGATGCGTGCCGATATTGCGGCGGCGATTATCGCCAAGAAACGGCGCAATATTGTTTTGACCGATTCGAGCAAGTTTGGTCAGATCTATCCGTCGGCTATCGGACCAACCAGTGCCGTCTCTGTGCTGTTGACAGACGATGCCGCCCCTGAGGGCGACATCGAGTATTTAAGCCAGAATGGTGTCTCGGTGATTCTGGGCTAGAAGTCGAAACGAAAGTTAACGTTTGGCGTCAGCAGTGACGAGCGTTCACGCGCCAGATCTTTGCGCTGCGCACGAAGCCTTTCCAGCTTCTTTGAATCGCCTTTATCTGCTGAGGAAATCTGACGGTCAAGATCGGCGATTTGGTTATTCAGCTCAGTCAGCCGTTGCTGACGCTGGTATTCCAGTTTGCCGAGCTGATAGTTTTTCAGGAATTGGTCGCTATCGCATACGCCGTAGTAAGTTCGCCCTTGAGAGCCGACCACGTAACCGTTGTTGGGTGCGCAGTAAAGTCGTGTACCCTGAGAGAAACCCTTTTGCCATGCCACTTTATCCACCACAATGTTGGCTTCCGCACAATCGGAGGCGTAATCATTGACGATGTTTGGATTATTGCCGTTCTGGCCGTCCCGATATCCGGTTTGATACCAGTCTGCTGTCTGACACTCTTCCACACTAATACTTGAACAACCGGCAAGCGTGCTTACCGCAAATAGAGCCATCAGCGACGTCTTCATGCTGATCCATTCCTCTGTTGAATAATAGACTCACAGCATAATCGAACAGTGTTTAATTGTTAAGACATTATAGAAAAATATTTTAGCTGATAAGGTGCTGGTTATACTTGGCTAATCCTTTGACGTTTCAGGAATTTAACCGGGGAAAAGCCGGTAACCAGCATGGTGCCGCCAAGCACCAGAGCGGTGCCAGCAATGGTGTTAAAGCCAACGGGTTCATCAAGGATAAGGTAGCCCCAGAAAATGCCAAAAATTGGGATCAGAAAGGTGACGGTCAAAGTGGACGTAGGGCCGATATCACGCACCAGATTAAAATACAGCAGATACGCCATGCCAGTACAAACCACACCGAGCGCAACCACGGACAGCATTTCTGTACCGGTTGGGGTCTGTTGCATCGGCACAAAGGGCAGGAGTGGCAGAACCCATAAGGTGGCTGCCCACATGCTGCCGTGGGAGTTGTCGAATGAGGACACTTGTGGCGCATTTTTGGTGTAGTTGGTTGCCAGTCCGTAGCTGGTGGCTGCCAACGTTGCGGCGATCATCGGTATCAGTTTGTCGTAACCTGAGACTGATAGATCCCAGCCAACCAGAATGGACACGCCTGCAATACCAATGAGCATTCCGAGAATTGCGGATTTGGTCAGTGGTGCCCGGTGCCACAAATAGCCGATCAGTGCCCCCCATATAGGGGCTGTGGAGTTTAATATTGATAAGGTTGATACGTTCAGGGTTTGCGCCGCGTAACCAAACAACAGGAATGGCATCGCACTGTTTATCAGGCCAAGAATCATGAAATGGCGAATATGCTGGCGAGGGGGCAAGCCTTTACGTAAATACAACGCGGCGAGTAGCAAACTTAACGCCGCAAAACCGACGCGAGCTTCAATCAGATACGCCGGGCCAAAGCTGTGAGCAGCAATACGCATAAATAAAAAGGAACCGCCCCAGATGGCCGCGAGGCCGAGAAGTTGAAAAAAACTGACTACAGACATACCTATCCTTGACTCATTTTTGCGCGCTCACTGCGACGTTATCGTATTGATTTCAATGTGAACTAAGGCGAGCGATTTATCAATCGGAATCTGGGTTGCAGTTCCGGATCTGGCGAATGTCGGTTAATGCCAACGAATCTTTACAATGTAAATTCGCCATTAACACCCATGATGGTGACGATAAAAATCTCGCTCTGCGACGTACACTTAGTTAAGTTATAGTAACGGGATGTTAACTCGGGAGTTCCCGGATGAATCTGATAGTGCACATCCAGAAAGGGGTGAGAAAACAGGGTTATGAAATGGCCACTCGTCAGGCTTGGCGTTGTGGTATTAAAGCCAACCTGGTCAAACGCGTTGTTGGCGTGGTCAAAGGGCAGATCGTGTGTGTGGTGGAAGGCGTCAGAGCGGAATTGTCGACACCACTCAACAATCCGCTTCACACCGATGAGTGTCAGGGGCGTTATATTTTCATTGGTGGTATTTGTTGGGAACCCAACGACATGATTGCGCCCGGTTTCCCTGATTTTATGTTTATGCATCTGCGAAACATGGGATCGAAGCACCGCTATATGACTGACGATGAGTTGTTTTTTAATCTGGCCTAAATCGTCCTTATTGAGCATCCTCAATCGCCTGCGAAAAAAAGCCACCGTCAGGTGGCTAATTGTTAGGGGACTTATTATTCTTTTGGACAGTTTTCTGCAGACCAACTACTGCCGTCATCGGAGCATTGGTAAGTTCGGGTGCCGTTTTGGTAAAAATGCTCCTGCGTCCACAAACCACTGGAGTACCGCATAGTCAGTATCCCGGTGTAATCGTTGGTGCCGTTCTTGATGTACTGATATTTTTCACGAGACCAGCTATCAGCGCCATGATCTTGTGTATTGCTCAGTTCCGCTGAGAGGTTACTCAATACATCAAGATCGCCTCGCTGATAGCTATCCAAACGATCTTGCAGGTTCACCAAATCCGGATATTTCGGGTTCTTTTGGTAGTAGTAGTTTCCTTTACTCAACAACATTTGATCTCGTTCATTGTCGTAAATCGCAGTGTAAAGCTGTTGTGAGTAATCGTTGCCGACATTGTTGTTCACACACTCCTGCCAGCTGTCTTCGGTGGCGTCGGTGAATGAGCGGTTGGCGATGCCATAAATGGTCAGGGCATTGGCTTGTGGTTGCTGGGCAAACGTTTCATCAATCAGGCAACGATAAGTACCGGACGTTGTCCCCAGATACAGCCAGGCTTCTTTGCTGTAAGTTAATCCATCGACCTGTTTGGTATTGCGCTCAATTCGCTCCTTGAGTTGCAATGGATTGTCCAGATCAGCGCTCACCTGCTGCGTGATGCTGCTGAGCTTGTTGGCATAAAGAACAGTTTCTTTGCGATACCATTTGTCGACGGTTTGTTTTGCCGTGTAGTCCCAGTATTCCCAATAGTAATCCACATACGCCCGTTGTGCCGTCGGGTAGGCCAATTGCAGCTGTTTGGTTTCTTCGTATGAGCGCTTGATGGCTGGCATCAAGTTTTGCGCCAGTTGATACAGCTCGGCACTTTGACTTTTCACAAAGTCGCCATACAAGTCGCTGACGTCAATGTTGTAGCGCTGCGCAATACGCAGCTCTTGCTCTTTGATATTTTGGACAATTTGATTCTGGCTGTTAATAGCCTGTTTCAGCGCCTGACAACTGTTGAGAGACTGCTTGTGAATGTCTTGCTGAATCTGGTTCCACAATACCGTGGTTAATGGCGTAGTGGACTTGATGGTGGCGTTATCACTGATGGCTTTGACCGGCGGGTACACCAGCTGGTAAGCCTCACTGATTGGGGTGTCTGGATGGTCGGCATCAATAGCGCCAACAGGGACATTGACGACGATCGGCGCGTAGTCGACGCAGTCTGCGTTGCCCCCAGTGATAGCCAGCCGGTAATTCCCTTCCGTATCCGTGATGTTGCTCGGTTCACCGCTGTCGAGTTGGCCGTTGTAGTTCAGGTCCAAAAATGCCGTGGCGCCTTTGATGTAGCCGTCGATTGCGGTCCCGGATACGCTGCGGGTGGTTGGGGAAGGGGCTGGTGTGCTGTTGTTGCTCCCGCCACCGCCGCCCCCACAAGCTACCAAGCTTGCAAAGACAGAAAGAAGAATCAGGTGTTGAATATTCATTATTTTATCCTGTCATCGATGGAAAACCGGGTAAGCCCACGACAGGCTTCCCGGTCAGTAGATTACTTGACGATAGAATCCACGTGGGTAATGACCATGCCGCTGGGTACGTTGCTGAGGTCGGATAGCAACACAGGTTGGTTGTTGGCCGAATCCAGTTTGTACGCTTCGTAGTTGGAGGCGCCTAAGTAACCTTCACCAGCACTGACGTACACTGCGTTGTTGGCCGCGACAAGTGCTTTATCAAAGGTGATGACTTTGTCAGAAGTAAAAGTAAACAGGTTGTAGTTTTTTGAATCACCCGTTGATTTGTTGACCTGGCGTACTGCCAGTGTTTTACGGTTATCTGACTGGCAGATAAAGAAATCAGCGATGTCTTTCGTTGCCAGGTTTCCGTTGAAGTATGAGGCGTCGGAATCATCGTAGATGGTTTCTGTGGTACCGCCAAACGTGACTTGACAGGTGTTGTCATTCACCGAGTAATCCGTAGTGGTAATCGGGTCAATCAGCGCTGCTGGCACTTCACGGGTGTTGATCAATAGGTCGGTACTGCTGTCGAGCTCCAAGATAAACAGCTTCGTGCTAGAGTAGTATTTGGTGTAGATAAATTCGCTGTTTGCCAGAGTTGAGTTAGCAATGGCAAGCCTCTCGACATTCTCTTTGGCGACAAAGTTATACGCTTTGTTGTCTTTCAATGAGTACAGTTTGATGTTGTAGTCTTTGACATCAGAGACCAGATAATCGGATGTTGCCTGCTGCCAGCGTGTGCTCCCTGTCGATGCGACTTTTTTCACTTCGGGTTCGCCGTTGGCACTGTTCAGGCCAAGCTGATACACGTCGCCTGTGGTTGAAATTGCCAGAGTGTAGTCTGAAAGGTTATTGGTCAGATCACCGCGAGCGAGGATTTTTTCAATCGTAAAGTCCAGTTCTTTCACGACGCCTGCCTGATTGGCAAGCGCCAGTACATTTTTCGAGGTACTTTCGTTTGAGCTGCGGTTGACGTCTACGTACTGACACGTGGATTCGCTGTATTTGGCTGGGATACCTTCAATGTTCATTAAGAAAAGCGGTTGATTCCCCAGTTTCTCCAAAGTCATCGCGTTGTCATCAGCGTAGTTTGTTTTTGCTTTTAATGACGGAGTAAACGGTGCGAGCTGACATTTCGATACACTGTTGCTGGGTTCGGCAGACAAACTGTAGTCAATGACCTGATCCTGGCTGTCCATTAACAGACGGTAGTTGGCAGGATGAATCACGCTTTCGCCAACTTGACCCAGATTCAGGATAGCGCTGGCCTGGTAGTAGTCTTTGAAGGCCTGGGACAGGTCGTACTTTACTTCACCAGTTTGTGCTGCGGGTTTGCTGTCACTGCTGCTTCCGCCGCCACCGCCGCCACATCCACTTAACACCAGGCTCGATATTGCTAATAAGGTTATTGTCTTGTTCATTCTGAATCCTGTACTTTTTATTAAACAGTGTTTTTTATAGAACTCAGATCGTACAAATTTTATGTGGATTAAAACACGAAGGGATGATGCCGGCTCTTGCCTGTTTTTAGTGATGGTTTTGTGATTTTGTATCTACCTTGTTAATGACTTGGTATGAAATGCCCTCTTTACATGTGAGGGAATAAAGAGGGCAGAGGGAGGGCAATAAGGCTATTCGATGGTGATGCGTTTGTGGGCGATCCCCGTATGGCAGTCGATACAGGTTTCACCACGTTTCTCCATCAACTCATGATTCAGTCTGGCTCGCTGAGGCTGCTGGCTCAGATCGAAGTTGTCGCCCACGTGACAATGTCGGCAGTTTGCCGAGTCGTTCGCGACCATGTCGTCCCAGACCATATGCGCCAGTCGAGGGCGCTGTTGTTCAAAATTCTCCTTGGTGATGGTGCCAGCCAACATGTAGTAGATATCTGCAGTGGCCATGATTTTGACTTTCATTTTATCGACGAACTCGTGTGGAACATGACAGTCAGCGCAAGTCGCCAGAACGTGTTGCTCATCAATGTAATGTGGCGAGGCTTTATATTCCTGAACGATGGTGTCCATTTTTAGGTGACAACTGAAACAAAACGCATTCTGGTTTGATGCCACCATCACACCCTGAAAACCGGCTAAGCCGGTAAGCAGAACAAATATGCCTACTGGTATGCCGAGCAGCAATGGCTTCTTCAGCCATCGCCATAATCGCTGTTTCCTGGACAACGCATCATTACGGGAGGTGTTGTTTCCCATGCTTCCTCCTCAGGAGGCAGGTAGGTCTACCTGCCGTTCCGGAGTTGTTAGTTGCTTTCATCCAGATAGCGGGCTTTAAAGGCCGCTTGCGCTTCTTTGCGGGCACGCTTCACTGATTCCGGCTCCTTGCCACTGAACCATGCGTGTTCCGGGCGTTCCAGGATCTCTTCCAGCACTTTTCTTGCTCGTTTGGCGCCTTCGATATTACCAGCGTGTTCGGCTTTCTCGACGGTTTCCAAGTACTGAGGCACCATTTCGATGTAGAAACGCTCGGCGACCTCATACAGGCCATGCCATTGCACGTAGTCCGGAGCCTGCATCGCTGCGCCGTGGCGTGCGCGACGGCCTTCGTGGTGCCAGAGGTAGAACCAGGTCCATTCAATTTCTTCGTCAAATCCGGTTTCTGTCAGCATGCCTTCTTGTTGCAATGTGGCCATCAGGGCTTTCCCTGGCTTAGCGAATTTGTCGTTGTACAAATTGACCAGTGAATCGAACTGTTGATAGAAGTTATCTACCATCGACTTGGTATGGCAGGACTCACAAACGTTCTGCATATCGGCACGGCGGTCCTGCCACGATTTCGTTGCAACACCCATGGCTTTGTCTTTTGCATCGATTTTTTCCGACACAGCCGGGCGCAGTGTCCAGGAAATCCGGTTGCCGACATCGTGTGTCACAGGCAGCTCTCGCGTCGCGGACATATGGCAGGTGGCACAGGTTGGTGCGGCGTCGTAATCTTCGCCGACGATCCATTTGGCGGAGTCCATGTTCATGCGATCCACATGCGCGAAGAAGTTAATTCCGTGTTTGGACTCTTCGTAGATCTCTTTTTGTGGATGATCTGGGCCCAAATGGCATTTTCCGCACGCTTCCGGACGGCGTGCTTGTACCATGTCGAATTCGTGACGCTGGTGGCAGGCACTACAGGCACCCAGGGAGCCGTCTGGATTGATGCGTCCGATCCCGGTGTTGGGCCAGGTGGCCGGGTCGAGATCGCCGTTCTCAAGTACTTTGACCTCTGAGCCATGGCACTGCCAGCATCCATTGACCGCTGCGGGAGACGCACCATTAAAGCTCAACGATCCCTCAACCACTTCTGCAAGGAAATTATCCAGTGAGCCGATGATTTTACCTGCATTGGCATGGTGACTGGCGGAAAACTCAGAGACTTCCTGACTATGACAACTGCCGCAGTCTTTAGGCGAGACAATTACAGCAATGTCAAAACCCTGGTGCTTAATGGCGTCAGGATCCTTCGGTGAAGCTTGGTGGCATTCGTAGCAACCTACGTTGGCACCGTAGTGCTTCGAGCGGCCCCATTGCGCGTACAAAGACGGGTTTTCGTCTTTATGACATGCAGCGCATTCTTTGCTTTCGGCGCTGAGCTGCTCAAAAGGTTTCATGACCAGCGCTTTAGGTTGCGCGGCCACATGAGAAGATAAAACCAGTGTAATTATTGCCAGAACCACCACCAACCAAAGTGTCCCGGGCCTGTTAGTCAACCGTTCAAATTCCATAATGAACCTCGTTCACAGGGATGCAGTACGTTGCTGCAAAGTTGTTTTCTATGGCGACTGCTTTACTTTCCGTTTCTATTCTATAAGTGGCATGTATAAGCCACAAAAATAGTGTGGTTAAAGTGTAACCAAGATAACGTTCTCGGAATAAAAATAACCCTAAAGGGGTAGGTGTAACGGGCGGTTAGATAAGAGAAAAGCGGGATGGTGAGGAAAAGACAACAGGGCCAGTCGGCCCTGTTGTTTAATGGTTTGTCGACTATGCGACTTTTGTCTGGCGCTCGTAATGTTCGCCGCAGAACGTGTCGTGCAAGGCACAAATACTGCTTTCGTACTTGTCGTCATCCACCACAAACTGAACGCTGACGTTACGCATAGAAGAGTGGACAGCAATTGGCGAAATACTCTGGCCTGTCAGAGCCAGGACGCCTTTGCTCAGCACCTCGTTAGTATTGATGTAAGCACCGATGACGGCGATCAGCGCAACCATAGAGCCGGTGATAGCGGCTTGTGGGAAGCGTTTTTCTGCCTGATAGAGCAACTCATTGAGACTTTTGGTGTTACCACTCAGGTAGTAAGTGATCGAGTTCGCGTTCATCTCTTTGCTCACCAGTTTTACTCGAGCGTCGGAGATCATCTCCATCATGTCGTAACTGACATTGTCGACTGCTCCCACCATGCCCTGATCAAAGATATGCAGCGCAAAGACTTTGCTTTTACCGGCGATGATCTCGATCTTGTCGCTATTTGGCTTAAACTTGGTCGAAATCAGTGTGCCCGGGTGGTCCGGTTCAAAGGTATTTTTCACCCGTAACGGGATGTCTTTCTGACGCAATCCTGAGGCCGCATTCGGGTGAATAGCCTCCATTCCCAGGTTGGCCAGCTGGTCAGCAACGTCAAAGTTAGTCTGTCCCATTGGGTGAACATTTTCCGGTCCGACGATACGCGGATCTGCACTGCTCAGGTGGTATTCTTTGTGAATGATTGCCTGCTCGGCGTCCATCAGGCACGCGATCCGGCTGAACGTCATTTCACTGTAGCCACGATCATAGGTTTTCATCAGGCCCGCTTTACAATACGCATAACCCGTAACGATCGGTAACTGATTGGTGCAGTCGATGTCTTTCATCGCATCAGAGATGACTTCATCGAGATCGCCCTCGAACTGATTTTCCCAACCGGATAAATCCACAAATTTGGCGTTAATGCCAAGTGTTTTCAGTTTCAGTGCCAGGTTATAGGCACTGTGAACTTCGCCAAGTGATGCCAGAAATTCACGAATCTGGGGCAAGTACTGGCGCAGGGTAAACTGGCTATACTGACAAGTATCGAGAATGTTCTCGACGCAGTTGGTCGCTTCGCTGATGCGAGCACGGATGAATTTATCCGCGCGGATACGATTCATGGGATCGGCAAACAAGTTCTCGTTGATCATCAACATACGCTGCTCAAGATCGGCCATCGACTGATGCCAGTCCTCATCCCGTTTGGCGATCATCTGGTAAACCCCAGGTTTACCGGAACGCTTACACTCCAGCAGGCCGTCGGTAATGCCGCCGTAGGCGGAAACCACGAACACGCGGTTGTAGGGAGATTCTGGTTTCAGAATAATGTTGTCGATCACTGCATCGAATGCAGACATGGAGGTACCGCCGATTTTCTCTACGGTAATAGTCATCATTGAGTCCTTGGTTGTATTGTGTTCTCGTTCAAATAAAAAGGGGCTTTCGCCCCTGATAAGAGGTTATTCCACTAGTGGGTATACACCGTTTTCGTCGTGTGTTTCGGCACCGGTAATCGGCGGGTTGAAGACGCAAGCCATGACCATGTCACCACCGTCAAATGCGCGGAGGTAATGCTCATCATGCTTGTCCAGAATGTAGAGCGTACCCGGTTCGATTGGATAGGTTTTATCGCCAATCACTTCTATTTCGCCACTGCCGGACATGCAGTACACCGACTCCTGGTGGTTTTTATAGTGGATGTGCGTATTGGTTCCCGCATAGATCGTCGTGATGTGAAATGAGAAACCCATTTTGTCGTCTTTCAGCAGCATGCGGACACTTTCCCAGTTGTCTGCTACCACGCGACGTTCACTGTTTTGACATTCTTCCAGGGTTCTTACGATCATCTTTTACTCCTTAAGACGCTTTACGGGTGAGTTGAGGGGCGATAGTGTCGACCGCCTGCTCAAAAATATGCAGACCCTGTTCAAGTTCTGACTCGCTGATGGTCAGCGGACAGAAGAACTTCACGACTTCGTCGTCTGGGCCGGCGGTTTCAATGATCATGCCATTTTCGAAACACTCGCGCGCAATGGCGGAAGCGATTTCGCCACGGCTACACTCGATTCCTTGCATCATGCCGCGACCCTTCAGGCGGCTGAACAAGCTCGGGTATTTACGCAGTGTGCGCTGCAATGCACGGGTAACCTGCGATGCTCGCTCGGCGATGTGTTTTTCAAACTCATCATTGGTCCAGTACGTTTCGATGGTTTTCGTCGCCGTTACAAATGCATGGTTGTTGCCACGGAATGTACCGTTGTGCTCGCCGGGTAGCCAGATATCCAAATCCGGTTTCAGCAGTACCAGCGCCATCGGCAGGCCGTAACCACTGATGGATTTCGACAACGTGACGATGTCTGGTTCGATGTCCGCAGGCTCAAAGCTGAAGAAGGTACCCGTTCGGCCACAACCTGCCTGAATGTCATCGACGATCATCAGAATGTCGTGTTCTTTACAGAGTTTGTTCAGGCGCTGAAGCCATTCGTTCGAGGCTGCATTCAAGCCGCCTTCACCCTGAACGGTTTCCAGCAGCACTGCTGCCGGTTTGTCCAGACCACTTGAATTATCGTTCAACATGGTTTCAAACAGTTGCAGACCATCAATGCCGGCATAACCTTCAAAAGGCAAACGACTCATGCCCGACAGAGGCATGCCCGCACCGCCACGGTGGTGTTGGTTACCGGTAGCAGATAAAGCACCCGTGGTACAGCCGTGGAAACCGTTAGTGAAAGTCACAACGTTGGTACGCTGAGTGACCTTGCGCGCCAGTTTCAAAGCGGCCTCGACCGCATTAGTACCTGTCGGGCCAGTAAACTGCAGCTTGTAATCCAGGTTACGCGGCTTCAGGATGTATTGGGTAAACGCAGTAAGGAATTCCTCTTTGGCAGCAGAGTGCATGTCCAGACCGTGGGTCAGACCATCGCTGTCGATGTAGTCCAGAAGTACCTGCTTGAGGATAGCGTTATTGTGTCCATAGTTCAGCGAACCGGCGCCAGCCAGAAAATCAAGATAGCGCTGGCCTTGGTTGTTGTACAACCAGCTGCCTTTCGCTGAGGTAAATACGGTTGGAAAACTGTTAGCGTATGAGCGTACATTTGACTCTTGCTGATTAAAAATATCCATTGTGGACCTTTTCTTTTCCTTTAGTGAGTTAAGAGTTTGTCAGTGGAATGCGATACAGATACTCAGTATCGTGTTTGCCTGCAAAGTGTTCGTCTTCATCAAGGAAAGTCGTGACTTTACCTTGATCGCCATTGGCCCGATCCAGTTTCTTAAACAGACCCCAGGAGCTTTGGTTGTCTTCAGTGATGGTGGTTTCTATCACCTCAACCTGCTCGACTGATTCGCGTTCCAGCAGTTGGTTTAGCATTCTTAAGGCCAGGCCCTGTCCGCGATAACGCGGCGAAACAGCGACCTGCCAGATAAATAATTCTTTGTCGTTTCCTGGCTTGAGATAGCCGGAAACAAATCCGCCAATATCGCCACCTTTCTCGGCCACCACACAGGTGCGTCTGAAATGCGATGCCTGGAGGAAGTTGCAATATGCTGAGTTGACATCCAGCGGTGGGCAGGACGCAATCAACTGGTGAACTCTCTCTCCATCATGCTTGTCTGGCATGCGAAACAGCCAGGTGGGTTCTTCCTTGGTTTTAATTTCTGGGTACATTACCCAGGGTGCTGACGTGATCATTGTGTACCACATATTGTTTAAAATTCATTAGAGTTCGAATTAAATTTGCATTTAAAGGATACATAACTGATTGAGTTGATCAAGTTGTCAAAGTGACTTTAAGCGGTAATTTTGTATTAACTATGTGTTTTTAATGAATATTAAAATTTTATTTAATTTGTCATGTAATTATTAGTCATGTAATCAAAATGACATGTTTTCACAAATTTGGTGCAAGAGAGAGGATTTGAGTGGAGAAATGTGTGACGAGGAAGGCGCCGTACTTTCCTCGTTATGGAGGAATTTAGCGGTTATGAGCGATCCACAATTTGAAGAACTCGCTGTAGCCGGTTTTCCGGATATCGATACCCTGAACCTCCACAGTGCGGTAGACTTCTTCGCGGCCGTTGAACAGCGGCAAAAAACGATAGCTCTGGTAAAGATCTTGCTCAATTGTTTCCAGCGCTGCTTGTGGATAAGAACTGGCCAGCGCCTGCTGTACCCGACGTTCGTGATCCCGGCGTTCCTCGTCGCTGTATGCGAAACGCAGCCCGGAAGAAATCAGCAACCACTCATACAAACCGAACTCATAAGGTTGTTCAATGATCTCTTCAATGAACAGCATATCTGCCTGTTCTCTGACGGTGCTGGGGTCGCTGATGTTGTTCAGATCGAGTATCTCCAGCGTCAGACCGGTCAGACGAATGGTGTGATGCAGCCACTGAGCGATCTCCTTGAGGATGGGCAGCGTCAGCGGAGGCTGAGTTAAGACCAGTCTGCCACTCAGTTGAGGGATATCGCTGGGGGTATCTGGTGTGATTGCCGGAGAAAAATTCAGCCCGATAACGGCATTATCCGGATCGTGATGACGGCGTTGCTGATCGATAAAGGCCATCAATTGAGACAAAGTTGTTGGAGAGATATCCGCTCCGGCTCGGTAGTTGGCCGTCAGATAACTTAATGCATTGATGACAAATGATTCTTTCTCGCCCTCATGATCATTGAAGCTCAGGTATTGCTCAGCAAGATCGCCGTTACTGGAAAGCGTGATGCTTTCCAGCAGCGCCCGGCGACAGAAAAACTGATGGTGACGTTTCAGTGTCAGCTGCTCGTTATCCCAGCTGGCAATCGCAAAAGGCCCGCTGCCGACAAAAGCCGCGTGGCTCGCGGAGAAGTGGACGCTGCGTTTGCGATAGATGGAGGCATTGCTGGAGCACAGAGCATACAAAAACAAGGGATTGGGGTACGCCAGCGTCAGGGAGACCTGGCGTAAACCACTCACTTTGGCCTCTTTGACCTGTTCAAACAAGTGCTGAACCGGTCCGTCGACCTGACACAAACGTTGAATGCAATACACCACATCGTCAGCAGTGAGGTTTTGTCCGTCGTGGCAAATGACGTCGGGGCGAATCCACAGTGTGATGGTGTTCCCGGTCATCTCCCAGGTATGTGCAATGCAGGAATAAATTTCGCCGTCGTCACCCTGCCGCAATAGGGTTGCATAGATACTTTTAATGACCTGCATTTCCGCCAGCCTGTAGGTACTGACGGGGTCGAGCACATCAACCCAGGGGTATTGTGCGATCAGCAGATGATCGTCGGACTGGTTTTTGTTGCTCTGGCATTCGGTGGCGATCGACAGCGCCGTTACCGCCATGCTGCCATAGCTTTCCAGCAGCCGAGTGATCAGCGTGAAACGACCACTTTGCAGTTCGGATGTGATCAGCTCAATCAGTGCTTCGTTGACGTCACGAACAACGGTGAGTTTGCTGGTTTTTCCCCGGCCGACAGAAGGGCTCCAGTTGACCCAACCTAACTCAGAGAGCGATTTCATGATGTTGGAGATGTTACGGCGGGACGTTGAGAGCGTGGCCTCAAGATCTTCAATAACTAAATCATACGCTTTGCCCGGCTCATACCGGGCCAGGAGTTGTTGAAGTCTTCTGACGTTTGCTTCGCTCACCGTAATTCCAGAAAAGATTGTGTTATCAGGATCATAGACGAAGATATGGCGTCATGCGCATCTTCGTCATAAAGGGTTCATCCATAAACCTTATCTGTACGGATCCTTGGGACAGATTCATCAATATGATGCATGATTTATAAAACTAAAAACAGGAATATTTACAACTTTGGACTGCATTATTTTTCGCAAATTATGCGGCTGTATTCAATTTAGTGAGATTTTGCCAGGCCGAAGCCTGGCGAAATCGTGGCTCAGGCAGGGATCAAATGGAGCTGTTTTTCCAGCCGATGCCCGATGAGCAGCATGTAAAGGCTGGCCGTGAGTACGATAGCACCAATGATCACAAAGCCAAGATCGGTGGCACCTACATCGGCAAGGAAAGCAATCAAAATGTAGCTCAGACTTTGCACCGAAGTGGCAAACATCGCCAGGCCACCATCAACCCGGCCGCGCTGCTGGATAGAGATGGTGTGGTGCATCCAGTTGGTCCGTGCGATCCGGTTGAGGGCGTTAAAGAAGCCAAACCCGAGCGTCAGCATGATGATGTAGACAGGCTGCATGAAACCGCTCATCGCTAGCAGTAACACCCCCAAAATAACCATAGAATATTGCATAATTTTCTGATGTGGGAACAGCGTCAGGATACGGGAGACCAGCAGACCGGTCATGAGTGAGCCAAGACCAAACGCAATGTTATACCCGGCCACCCAACTGCCGGAGACATTCTGTTCTGCAAACCAGATCGGCACCAGCTTACCAAGGTAAGTCAGAACCGGATACGAGAGGCACGAAACCAGCAAAAAAGCGTAGAATGTCGGCTGGCGGCGGAAAATCATTTTGCTTTCGGCCAGTTGGGCCATGAACGGTGTTTTGGTCGACTCTCGCAGTTGACGGTGATAGGGCGTGAGCACGTAACTGATGGCGGAAATGGTGGAAGCCACGGCGGCAAACAGAGCAAATTCCACCACGCCCCACATTTCCAGTAGAATGACCCCAATCGCGCCCGCGCCCAACGTGGTGCCCTGCAAGACAATTTCCTGATAGCCGGAAATGCGCGCGTACTCGTGTTTGGCGTAGTTTTCTTGAGTGAAGGCATTGTTGGCATTCCAGGCCATATTACTGCTGACCCAAAACAATAACTGTGCGGCCGCCAGTAGCCAGATACTGCCTGCGTCAAACCAGTAGGCCACGAGTACGGTAAATGCGGTGGAAGACTGAATAATCTGAACCATAATCAGCAGGTTTTTACGTGAATGGCGGTCAGTCAGAGTGGAGAAAAAAGGCGTAAGGACAAACGAGACCGCAGTACAGGCGAGAGCAGTGAGGGCAACAAACGCCCCCATATTGGGTTGTTTGAGCATGATCCAGGGGAGGGCCATCATGAATAAGCCAGAACTGATGCCGTCGAAGAACCGCCCACAAAGATAGGGAAGGGTTTTGTCTTTCATTGTTATTCTCCGTAGAGTATTTGAGGTCGGCAGATACTTTAATACCTAAAGTTAACTTGAGGTAAAGCCTTTTTTCTCCTTGAAGACACGCTGTGTGATGTCGAGGTGCTCTGACGGCGCATTGTCAGAGCTCTTCCCTATGAAATGGCTTGGATGTTTAAGCCTGGCTGAATCTTATCCGAAAGGTGTTCTTGTCTTGCGTGCGCGGCAGCAGGGTAATGCTGGCGTTGTGCAATTGCGCGATATCTCGAGTAATCGACATGCCGAGACCGGCACCATCGCCCTTTTCCGTATTGGCGCGATAGAAGTTGTCAAACAGCTTATCTCTGGTTTCATCGCTTAGATTGGCCCCGTTATCCGACACCGTCACATCAATACCGTCGGCGTGTTGTTTAATCACGACATCAATCACACTGTGATCACCGGAATAGCGGATGGCGTTGTCGACCAGATTGCGGAACAAAATGCCCAGCAGCACTTCGTCCCCGTCGATGGTGACGTTGTCGCCCTCCAGACTGAGGGTTTGGTGATGACGCAATGCCAGAGGAGCTAAATCGGCGACCACGCTTTGCAGCAGCGTTTTCAGCTCACAGGGCTGTTTGTGTACATTGGTGATGCTTTCCACTTTCGCCAGCGTCAGCAACTGATGCAGCATCCGGTCAGTACGATCAATCCCTTTGAGAATGTTATCCAAATCCTGCTCTAACTGATGGCGAGTTTCACTGTTGATGGCATTTTCTGCGTTCAACCTTAGAATGGTTAACGGGGTTTTGAGTTCATGGGCGGCCATGCGGGTAAAGCGTTTCTCCCGTTGCCACGCCTGTTCCAATTGCTCCAACAACTCGTTTAAGGTATCCACCAAGGGTGACAACTCCAGGGTCTGGTTTGCCACGTAGATTCGGTCAAGTTTGTGGGCACTGCGTTGGGCGATGGCTGACCGCAGCTCAGAAATCGGTCGAAAGTTTTTGTCGATCAAAAATATCAGCAGCGCCATCAAGGCCGGGATCAGAATCAACTGAGGCAGAGCGGTGGACAAAGCGATTTCATCAATCATCTCCTGACGAATGCTGTGTTTCTCCGCAACAACCACATACTCATCCGCGGTTGCGTGCAACTGAAAGAAGCGCCACTGCTCACCTTCGATATCCCGGTTGCCAAAGCCGGCAAACGTCGGTGCTGGGCTAAGTGGGCCGACTTGCTTGTTAGAGCTCCACAGCAACCGATCGTGCTGATAAAACTGAAACAGAATATTTTGTTCGTAGGGGTGACCGTAAGTCGTGTCTTTGTCATCGTCGGCGGCGGACAAACGCCGGATACTGTTCATCCATTGATCAAACTGATGCTGGTGGGCCTCATCAGTCAAAGTCGTGGCAGAGACCGAGGTGGTGAGTAACAGCAGTTTGGCCGTTTGACCCAAACGCGCATCATACACTTCTTTGATTTCATGCCGGGCTGCCTGAAAGCTGTAATACAGCGACAATATCACCAACGCCAGCGCCAGCAGGATCACGGATCCGGTCAGGCGACGTTTGATTGAAAAAACAGCTTTATTTTTCAATGATGTACCCCACGCCACGGATGTTTTTGATCATTTTGTCCGGCACCTTTTTACGTACGTTGTGAATGTGAACTTCGATGGCGTTGTCACTGCTGCCTTCATCCCAACCGTGCAGAGATTGTTGCAGTTGCTCTTTGCTCATCACCCGGCCTGCGTTGGTCATCAGGTTGGCGAGGATCTTGTATTCGTTGCGTGTCAGTTTTAGGGGAGAGTCTGCGCTTTTGATGGTTTGCTCTGATAGCGACAATGTCAGCGGACCGACCTGAATCACCTCGTTGGCACTGCCTGACTGGCGACGGATCAAGACGCGCAATCGGGCGAGCAACTCCTCCAGAGCGAAGGGTTTGCCGATGTATTCATCTGCGCCACCGTCGAGCCCTTTGACCCGATCATTGATGTCGTCTCTGGCGGTGAGGATCATCACGGGAAGATCGTATCCTGCAGTACGTATCTGGCGCAGTACCTCCAGACCGTCGATATCCGGTAGGGTCAGATCAAGGATCACTGCGGTAAATTGCTCCATTTTCAGCGTCACAGTGACGCCGCTGCCTTGCTGAACCCAGTCCACCGTGTACCCATGGCGGCTGAGCGACGTCACCATGGATTGCCCCAGCAGGGCATCATCTTCAACCAGTAACAAACGCATGTTTATTTGAGACTCTCCAGTCGTGCGGTAATCTCTTGCTGACGCCCCTGATCGGCTAACGGACGATCCGGACGTGGGGCAGCGCGCTGCGCTTTGGTCAGGTATTTGATTGCTTCCTGTTTGCGCCCGTCTTCAGCCAGAAAATCACCATAGAAATAGTTCGGATCGATACCATCGGGGTTAATTTCGAGTGCTTTTTTCAGCATGGCCTCGGCTTTGTCGTCATCGCCAAACCCGATTGACCAGCCGGGTACTTTGTAGTATAGCGAACCTAAGCTGGTGTAGGCAGACCCATCGAGTGTTTTGGGCGCTGTATCAATGACTTGTTCGAGTAAGCGTTTTGATTCTTTCGCCAAAGATAATGCCCCTAATCCACCTTTAGCACCGGCCAGCGACGCTTTGTTAATGGCCATCCATACAGTGAGGTCAGGGTTGTTAGGCTTGAGGTTGAGTGCCTGAGAAGTGTGCATTATGGCGATCTCAAAACAGGTCTGCTGTTTGTCGCTGTCTTGCACTTCATATTGGCAATGTGCCCATTCCTGTTGAATGTTGTTCAGAGCGTTGTCGGACGCAAAGGCGTTGTTGCTCAGGGCGGGGACACTCAGTACGCCGCTGATCATTAACCATGTTTTCATGTTGTTCCCTCACTGTTTGCTGATTTGATTGATGTAATGGTGAATGGTGGATTGTTGCTTGCGAATCGCGTTGGTCACGATGCCGGGCAACACTTGATTGATGCGAGCAAACAATTTTTCCGGCCAGCCGATCCACTTGGCCGTATGCTCTTTTTCAAGCATGGCGATGACATGTGAAGCTACCACCTCCGGTGCGTCACTGTGGTTACCCAACTGCTGATTCATCTGATTGACCACGGCACTGTTCAGTTCGGTGTTGGTTGCCCTGGGAGCCAGATAGAGAACCCGGACGCCAGCTCCGTCCAGCTCTCTGTCCATGGCTTCGCTGAAGCGATGCACCCCGGCTTTGGCTGCACAGTAGCTGGCGTAACCTGGATAGCCAATCGATCCGAACGTCGAACCGATGTTTAGAATAATGCCGGGGCGGCTCAGCCAAGCCAAAGCGCTCTGCGTTATCCATATCGGGGTAAGCAGATTGAGGCGGATTTCCTGCTCGATGGAGTCGCTGCTGCGCTGAGCCAGAAAGCGAAACTGATTGCTGCCGGCATTGTTGATCACGGCGCTGATACGTTGGTTGTCCTGAAGATCTTGTTGCGCTCTTTGACGCAGCGTCTCCAAGCCTTCTGCACTCGCCAGATCAGCGCTGAGGCAGTCGTGTCGCTCTGGATGAGGTAATTCTGCCTGCAACTGAGCCAGTTTTTCCGCGTTGCGGGCGACCAGTAGCAAATGAGCGCCTTTGGTGGCCAGCTTATGCGCGATCGCACGACCAATGCCGCCTGATGCCCCGGTGAGCAGGATGTGGCTGTTGTCTATCTGCATGTGCAACTCCTCATGCGGCTTGCTGAGCGGTCGTGGCTGACAAGTCACGCAGCATCTGGCCGTAGAGGTGAAAGACCATATTAGCGGAGTCGATGATGGCCTGTTGGTCCGCTGGATCCGTGACGTTATCCATGAGTGTTTCGAAAAAGCGGATGTGGCCTTGATCCAATTCACTGTGTGACGTCAGGTAACTCATCGCCTCGTCGGGCAGATTGAGCGTGGCTCTTACCAGCGAGGCCATCTGTCCGCCGACCCCGACACTGGTGCCTTCCAATACCCATACCATGCCAAACAGTGCCATCGGGTTGTGGCGGTCAATCTGGTGGTAGAGGTAGGCGACCATCAGCTCAATGGCGCTTCCCGCTTTGCCCTCGCTGCGATTCTGTCGCACGGCCTCGGCGTCCCCACCACAGGCTCGGATGTCATTCAGGATCCATTCGTGATGGCCTTTCTCTTCATCGATGTACTCCGCTAATGCTTCACGTACCCATTCGTGTTGAGCGTCCAGCTGGCCTCCGCATGCCATTAACAGAGGCACGGTATGTTTGACGTGATGGAACGCCTGAGTCAGAAACGCGATGTACATCTCACGGCTTATTTCTCCGCGGGCACACGCTTCAAATACGGGCGCCTGAAGCATGATCTGTTGTGCCGGTTGGGTTTCCAGTTTTAAGGTCTGAAAGAATGAACTCATTTTCTGCTCCTGTTAGCGATTGGACTCAGCGTTAGCGAGTGTACGGATTTCAATATTTGGTTGAGGGGTTACCGGCGCCAGTTGTTTCACCCAGGCTTCAATGTGTTGTCTTTTCGGGCGTCCGTTGTCAGTAAACCAATCTGGCCGCTGGCGCAGGTCATTGACCACGATCAGGCGTCCAATGCGGGCATAATCTGGCAATGTGGCATTCAGTTGAGCGATTTTCTCTTCCAGTGACGGCTGTCGAGTAGTCACCGCGGTCAAACTTGCTTCGGCATCGCCGGTGACAATCAAGGTGCTGCCGGGAAGGAAGATCTGAGCCTGAGATTCAATCCATTCCGGAGAAATGTTGCGTCCGTAACTGGTGATGATTTGATTTTTCTTTCGGCCCATCAGATGTACAAAGCCGTCGGTATCAATGGCGGCTAAATCGCCGGTCGGTAGCCAGGTCTGCTGAAAGGGCTCGCCAAGGTATCCGAGTGCGATATTGCCTCGTACCAGCAGCTCTCCGCTCTTATCAACACGGATCTCGACATGCTCCAGTACCTGACCGCAACTGCCGGGTCGAAATGCATGCGGGGTATTGAGGCAGACAACAGATGCGCATTCCGACAGGCCATAACCTTCATAGGCCGGAATGGACAATTGATGCGCAGTTTGCATCAGTTCAGGGGCCACCCGGGCTCCGCCGACCGCCACAAATCGCAGTGGCTCAGCCAATGCAGGTTGTGCCTGAATGATATGGATCAGCGCCATCAGCAGTGCGGGCGTTAACACTAAGCTGGCCGGCTGGTACCTAGCCAGCGCTGACGCCAGGGCAGTGGCATCGAACTGACTGGAACCGGTCAGTCCCACATGAGGACCACAGAAAATCGTACTGGTCACGCCAGCAAGCAGAGGCACGTATATGCCAGTGATGTTTTCCAACAAGGTGGAAAGGGGCAGTAGCACCAAGTGTGTTTTGTGGTGCGCGTCCATCTTTGCGGCCAGCGCTGTCGTGACGTTTGTCAGGTTAGTATTGCTCAGGCACACCCCTTTAGGAGCGCCAGTGGAGCCGGAAGTAAACGTGATTTTGCTGGTGCCGGCGAGGCGTTCGGCGTGCACTGCGAACGGATTACGCCGCACCGACAGATGACTGAGTTCCTCAATCTCGTCTCCCTGACCTGGCCAGTCACCAATCAGCAGGTCAGCACCGGATGCCAGTAAGGTATGCTGGGTTTGCGTGTCGGAGAAAAACGTCGGTACGGGCACGATGGCAATACCCGCTTGCATGGCTGCCAGATCCACCACGACCCAGTCAAGGCTGTTTTCAGCGCGTAGCGCGATGCACTGAGGTGCCAAACGACGCAGTTGTTCGGCTACCCGATCGACTTGCTCAGCCAGTTGTTGGTAAGTCAGAGAGTGCGGGTTCTGCTGTGCGTCGTGGCCAAAAAAGGCCAGTTTTTCTGGAGTCTGACGGGCATGATGAGCCAGCGCATTGAGAATAGCGTTCATATCAGCCTCCGATGACTTTGTTGGTCAAACCCTGACGCTGGGCGCGCAGTAGCGTTAACCCTTGTTGCAGGTTGCCCGCCAGAATGCGTGGTTGATGCTGGTAATAGGTTCCCCATATGGTTCCTGCTTGTGGAATGCGGCTTGGGTCGGCTTCGGCTATCACTTGCGGACGCAAACCTAAGCGCCGCATCAGCGCGTGCAATGGGTCGGTAGCGGTGAAAATGCACCATTCAAACCCTAGCTCGACTAAGGTTTCTGTCATCAGCAAAAAGTGCAGTGGCGAAATGCCATTGGTAAACGACGCCAACTGACCAAACTCAATCAACTGTGTCCTTTGGATATGGGTGTTAAAGGTGTGGCTCAACAGCACATCAGCCTGTTCATCCAGATATTGTTCCAGAAACAGCGGCTCATTGTGTGCCATGCGAAAGCCGCACAGAGATTTAATTTCGTTGTCCATCATCAGTGCCATGAAAGCCGGCATAAATGAGCACAGTCTGGCATCAAAGGCTTGCTGATAACGACGAGTGATTTGCTGTGTGACCTCTGGCCACAGCGCATGATGGTGATCCACGATTTCCAGATTGAGTGATGAAGCGGAACAGTCGTCTCTCATTCGTGTGCCCTCGTATTTGGTGAGTAATATCAAGTTAACGGGCGAAACTTAAGAAAGACTTAAGGAACAGAATTTAAATGCCAAATTAATTTATCTGACTGAAAATAAAGATAAATTTAATATGAGACTGGAATGGATAGGGTGGTTATCCTCAGACCGGGAAG
>NZ_WXWP01000066.1:0-3150 GCF_009904765.1 Vibrio sp. V39_P1S14PM300 | reverse complement strand
AAGATACTTGATAAAAAGTTAAATCTCTATTATTTTTTAAAAAGTATCTTTCACAAAAGATACTTTTATAAGAGAAATATGGCCACACAGGAATATCAACATGCAACGGATTCAACTTCTGATGACATTGGCGCTGACCGCCATCGCCCCCATTGTGTGGGGCAGTACCTACATAGTGACGACGGAACTGCTACCAGCCAACAGCCCGCTTATCGCCTCAATGCTCAGAGCACTCCCGGCTGGTATTGTGCTGGTGATGCTCTGTCAGACTCTCCCTCATGGCAAATGGTGGGCACGTCTGGCTATTTTGGGCTTCCTGAACATTGGATTTTTCTTCTACTGCCTATTCTTTGCCGCTACGTATCTTCCCGGTGGGATGGCCGCGTTGGTGATGTCGATTCAACCGGTACTGGTGATGGGGCTGAGCTATGTACTGCTTAGCAATACGCTCAGTATGAAACAAGGGATCGCCAGCATGCTCGGCATGGGTGGCATCGCCCTGCTCGTACTCAATAATCAAGCGGAATTAAACACCAATGGAATACTGATTGGCCTGCTGGGCACCGTCAGCATGGCGTCCGGGGTCGTAATGACCAAACGTTGGGGACGTCCGTCTGGCATGACACTGCTTAGCTTCACGGGTTGGCAACTGCTCTTTGGCGGTTTGATGTTGCTACCGGTGGCATTGTGGATGGAAGGCTTTCCGAAACACCTCAGCATCAAAAACTATCTTGGCTACGGATATCTGACGGTAGTGGGGGCCATGCTTGCCTACTCGCTTTGGTTTCGGGGCATCGAGAAACTGCCCACCATCACCGTATCGTTTCTGGGCTTCTTGAGCAGTGTTTCCGCTGTCGTGCTCGGTTACATCGTCCTCGGCCAATCGCTAACCTGGTTACAACTGTGCGGCGCGGCGGCCATTTTGTTGTCCATCTTGCTGGCCGCGCCTAAGTCTCATTCATCTCAATCAACCTCTTTGACCAACACGAAAAAGGAATTCGCATGAAACTCACCATCATCTCCGGCAGCCAACGTGCGCAGTCACAAAGCTTCAACGTCGCAAAATACCTGAAACATATTGCGGCACCACATTTCGATCAAACGCAGATCCTTGATCTGCATGAACTTAACTTGCCTCTGTGGAATGAAGGCGTCTGGAATGGCAGTGAAGAATGGAGCCCGTGGAAAGTAGTCGCGTCAACCCTTAAAGCGTCTGATGCGTTTGTCTTCATTACCCCAGAGTGGCACGGCATGGCGACACCTGCACTGAAAAACTTTCTATTGCTGACCACCGACGATGAGCTGGCACACAAACCCGCTTTGGCGGTCAGTGTGTCCGCCAGTGTCAACGGCGTGTATCCGATCAGTGAATTACGCATGACGGGCAGCAAAAACAACCACGTCTGCTTTCTGCCGGACCATTTGATCTTCCGTGACATTGACACCTCACTCAATCCGGAACTGACAGACGCTGGCGAGTTCATGCAGGCGCGAAGTCAATATACGCTGAGCCTGTTGGCCGCTTACGCACACGCACTGCAGCCAGTTCATCGGGATATGCTGCAGGCCGGTAAACCGTTCCGCTATGGCATGTAAGGAGGCTCATATCCGGGAAGAACGCCGCCAATGACAATCAAGTTGCATAGCAAAGTTTAATCTTGACGACAAACACTCTGATTAGGTGAACAATGCGGAATCTGCTTAGAATGCCAGCCAGAAGATTTGTCATACTCTTACCCAAAATCAAGGTGTTAAAATGTTTGCAGTTGATGATGTCGTCGTTGCGACAAAAGGTGTTGATCTGGGCCAAATGAAAGTGGTTGGCCTCAGTGGCGGTGGTTTTTACGTTCACGTCAAAGTGGGTGAAATCTCGCTGACGTACCCTGCTCATGATCTGAAAAAAGCGTAATCGACCCGATCGATTACCCAAAACTAAAGGCAGCTTACGCTGCCTTTTTGTTTTGCTTCAACGCCCCATGTCAGAGCCACTCGCCATCACTTAGTGGAAGCGGCCAGACCAGCGGCAAATCCAACAAACACCCCACCACTGACTTTATTCATCACTTTTTTGCTTTTCTCTGAAGCCAGTTTGATCCTGACCGCCGATGAGAACAGCGCATACACACTGTGAATCACCACCACCAGGCCACTGAACGTAACCGACAACAGAATGAGTTGTGGCGTATGCGACTGAGAAACATCGATGAACTGTGGGAAGACCGACATAAAAAATACGATGGCTTTGGGATTTGAAATCGACACCAACACACCTTCACTAAAACACTGATAGTGAGAACGACTCGCCGCCCCGTGAAGGGATGAGAGTCTGGCATCGGAACGCCACATTTTGACTCCGAGATACAGCAAATACATAGCCCCGAGCAACTTGATGGCGGTAAAAATAAACACCGACTGGGAAAGGACCACCCCCAGACTGGTGGCTGAAATAGCGGAGATACACAAGATGTCCGTAGCAATACCCAATATGCCAGCGAATGCTTTCCGTATTCCATTCTGGATGGCGTTATTGACGGTCAGCATTACCGCCGGCCCCGGCAAACAAATGGTTGCTGCCGCTAACAAAACGTATACAACGTAATTCTCCACACTAACTCCCTTTCCTTGTTTTTAGTTTTCACTGCTTATCCAAACATCTCTCGGATGTCACCATAATAAACACTAATTACATAATGCCCTAAGCGAGAAAAAGCGCCATAGCACATTGAACGCCTGTTGAAACTTAATTGCGTGTCATTGTTCTATAACGAGCGGTAAGCTCTGAACTAAAGGTTATCAATGACATGGCCCCCGACATGTTCAACCAAGATCATGAATTCTTTACAAAACTGAGGGATTTAAGTAAACGCGGAGTAGGATATATTGATGATTTCCGTTGGACCATCACAGGTTTTGGTAAGGATTATCGCTCTGGTATGAATATTGGTTGTGCCAATGGTAAAACCGAGAGAAAAAGCAAAAAGCGCATCTCATGCAAACATAGGAAAAAACATCCACTAGGTCAGCACGATTTAAAAAACGCCAAAGGACAACTGATGACCAAAGCGTTGGTTGGCAATACATTAGAGATAGGAAAATGAGTGAATATTATTTAATTACCAGCAGTGGTCCCTGTGCGATGACTGAAGTAAG
>NZ_WXWP01000331.1:0-3165 GCF_009904765.1 Vibrio sp. V39_P1S14PM300 | reverse complement strand
CATCAGTCCTACTCATTTGTCGTATTTGTTTAAGGCGTATCTCGGTATGTCATTTAAACAAGTGTTGCTTCGTTTGCGCATCGTAAAGGCAATGGAAATCCTTTCTGACAATCCAAATCGGCACGTAACTCAGGTATGTGATGATGTCGGATTCTGCGACCTCAGCTTTTTTGTTCGAAAATTCAAAGCCACAGTCGGGTTAAGCCCCGGAGCGTATCGCGACCAGTTTCACAATTCAGAGACCAGCCCTGAACTGCTGGCACTGGTTGATGATCTGTCACATCCGTTATTGGATTCTTCAACACAATTTCGCCAATAGAAAGTGAAATATACCAATGTTTGACGGTGTGTTACCAAACTGAGGCGACACCCTACCAATACGATTTATTAGCAATCTAATAACATATCTCTATCGTTTGAAATTAAGCAGCGATTCAATTTCAAACCCGATGAGCAGTAAAGACAAACCTTAAATTGAACAAACTAAGCGAGGCAAAAACTATGGCTTTTCCAACTGCAGTAAATGATCAGATAACAGATTCAGTCACTCAAGCAAACGTTAAGGTATTAGGTGATGCACCGGCCATGTCGATGGGCAACCTTTTCCAGGCTACGTCACAGGCGTTAGGTAATGCAGCACACAATGCCACATTGGCGCAGCAGCAATCTGGTATTACTGCACAAGCCGCAACGACGATGGGCGTAACAACTCTCTACTCAATCGATACCGCAACGACAGCCGTCGGCACCAAAACAATTCTAACTCCCACATCCAAACCTGTAGCTGGGCTTGGTTGATAGAGTCATTAGCTGATTAAACCGTAACACTACATTTTAAAGGAGAGCATTATGGCATTTCCAACAGCAGTAAACGATCAAGTTACCGATTCGGTAACTCAAGCCAACGTTAAAGTGCTTGGCGACGCGCCGGCCATGTCTATGGGTAACCTTTTTCAAGCGACATCCCAAGCATTAGGGAATGCTGCGCATAACGCAACGATGGCGCAGCAGCAGTCTGCCATTACGGCACAAGCAGCAACCACAATGGGTGTAACGACCTTATATTCCATTGATACGGCCACAACAGGTATCGCGACCAAAGATATTTTGGACAGCTTAGCATAGCGTTAATTACAGGAGTGATTAAATGGCATTTCCAACAGCAGTAAATAGTCAAATTACTGATTCAGTGACACAGGCAAATGTAGAAGTGCTTGGCACCGCCCCTGCTACAGCAATGGGTAATTTGTTTCAGGCAACGTCACAAGCACTTGCTAATGCTGCGCACAACGCAACATCCGCGCAGCAGCAAGCGAACATTACAGCTCAAGCAGTAACAACCGCAGGGGTGAATTTACTTTACTCCTTAGATACCGCGTCCACCGCTGTAGCAACTAAGAAAATCTTGGCTTAGAACCTAATCGAGTTCCTAAGTAAAGTTCCGTTGTTACAGTCAGACAAACTTGTGGCTAATGTGCCACATACTTCAAACCGTAAAAAAGGAAAATACTATGGCATTTCCAACAGCAGTTAATAGTCAAATTACAGACTCTATCTCACAGGTAAATACGAAAGTTTTGGGAGACGCTCCTGCAGTAGCAACAGGCAACTTTATGCTGGCAACAAGCCAAGCACTGTCTAATGCTGCACACAATGCAACAACAAGCCAGCAGAACAATGGAGTAACGGCACAGGCAGCACTGGTTCAAGGTGTGAATACTATGCTCTCTGTTGATACTGCTGCAGCAGCAGTGGGTACAGCAGCAATCTACCGCTAGTAACTCACTATGGCGATATTGGTGAAGTACCATGCCAATATCGCCAATCAATGAGAACGACTAACGCTGTTTTTAAGCGGAGAAGCCTAGGTAGATAGATTGCGAGGAAGCGATGGGGAATCTAGATGAATCAGCATGAAAACGTAGATATTGCCCCTGCTTTTGCGATGGCGGTGACGGATGTTGTTATGGCAAACACCATTGGTTTGCTAATGGAAAATGCCGTGAACAATGAAGCGCAGTCACAACTCATTCAGAACGCCTGTGTGAATCAGTGCTGTGCAATGATTCTGGCATCAGCCGAAGCCATTCCAAAGAAAGCGCTATGAATAGGAGAACAAAATGAGCTCAGTCAACGATCAAATTACTGATTCAGTCAGTGACATTCACACTCTGCTGACTGGTGGATCCCCTTCCCAGGCGATGGGGATGCTTGACGTTACAGGAACGGAAACACTTGGCATGACAATGTACAACGCCGTAACAGCTCAGCAGAATTCTCAAACCTCTGCGGGAGCTGCACTTAATGCAAGTTGTGCAAGGATATTAAAAACTGAAACTGTACTACCAACACCAAAATCGAAGGAAGCTCTCGAGCTGGAGCTAAAAAAAATTCAATGGATGGAAGAAAAACTCAAAAGTGAGGTGGAATTTGAGCTCATCAAGGAGTTAAGGAAATCGAACAGCTCGATCTCTAGAACATTGATCGATGGCGCTCTGGATAAAGCGATAAAGGAAGTTGAGAAGACCGTTGAAGATAGTGCGAAACCGTTGCTCGCTAATATAGCAAAAGAGCTTAAAGCTAAGTTTGACTCATTGGTTTAGCTGAATGTTAAGCGACTGGTGTTTGGATGAAACAACTCTCGTAAATACGATCCATTAAGGAGAATCACAATGAAAGAGGAACATGTGAATACTCAAATTGTAGAAACAGTGAAGCAGACCCAAGAGGCAACATTAACGGGCAATGTGATTAAAGCATCGGGCGCGGGGAAAGCACTTCAATCTATATCGCAATCATCTGCCATTGCAGTTCAAGATGCCACTGATAACTTGAGGAATATCAATACAATGGCAACAACGGCGATGGGGGTTGCGCTGTCGAAAATGCTCGCGACAGGGGAAACCACACCATATGCGCAGATCCTCGCCGAAGTGAATACTATGGTTGAACACAGCACGAACAACTTCGCCAGTGTAGGTGAGAAGGCGAGCCAGGTAATCCAAGATTTTTCAGACAGACTCTAGCGCCAGGACATATGAC
Source organism: Vibrio sp. V39_P1S14PM300 (assembly GCF_009904765.1). Taxonomy (NCBI): domain Bacteria; kingdom Pseudomonadati; phylum Pseudomonadota; class Gammaproteobacteria; order Vibrionales; family Vibrionaceae; genus Vibrio; species Vibrio sp. V39_P1S14PM300. The sequence goes on along the minus strand of NZ_WXWP01000331.1, from coordinate 123 downwards.
GGAGTAAGACATGACAATCAAAATTGAAGGAACGGAAATGCAGTCAGTGGACCAATTAACAGGGAGAAACCAGCTGATAGTTTCAATGATTCCTAATGCCTTGCCCTGGATACAATCCAATAT
>NZ_WXWP01000054.1:0-3194 GCF_009904765.1 Vibrio sp. V39_P1S14PM300 | reverse complement strand
GCTGTACACTTTACTAAGTGGCTTTTCAATATCAAGACCAATCGCTATAAACATTTTCCTAATTTAAATGATTAATCTAAGCAGGTTCTTTCCAAAACTTTCATAGGCTGAATTTTTGCTCGTGACACTTTTTAACTCAAAAGTGTCCAATTGTGTGTAATTCAAAGTAAAGGAGAACTGCCCATTACGATCTCGAACTTCGTAAACAACGCTATTGGTCGAGATTCCATTCCCCTCACATCCAGATAAGCAAAGCCCTTAGATGAAAGAGCTTCGAAAGCATCAGTAACATCCTTGATACTACGCCCACTCATTTCAGCAAGTTCATCAAGACTGTTTGGCTTCTCGCGAGCAATCAAATTCAACAGTTCAACATTTTCGTTAGACAACAGTTGTGAAAGCGCAGCCAGTGACTCAAACAAAAATTGAGGGTAAGGTTCTTCAGACGTCACTTTTCCTTCTGCAATGCGAATCATGCGCTTACGAGCAAGCTCTTCTGATAGAATGCCGATTTTTGCTTTCATACCATCCTCACTCCTAATAGTCGCCATCTAAATCGAACTGAATAATCATCGACGATCACATCTAATTCTTTTTTCATTTCTTGAGAAGGAGCAATCAACAGAAGTGGTTCTTACACGAAGTTTCTGTTAGACCACGGTTCTTTTCTTTTTCGCGCTTCATTGCTGGCTACTCCCGTTTTTTATTGACGCAATCACTTTTAATAAATCGGTCGTGATTGCTGGGCATTTGTCATTCATAAAAACCGTTACTTCATCTCCAAATTTCATCGTTACGATACCGTTTTTATCGACACTTAACAGCGCGAAAGACTGCTTCAAGTCGAGAGTCGTGTTACTTCCATTGGTCGTGGTTTCAGCCATATTTCCCCTCACTGCTAACGAGTATGTTTACAATATGGGCAACAATTGTTACCTCAGATGTTTACTTAATTGTTCTGTTTAATTTTTCGACGATTTCAGTAGCATGTTGAAATATGGCGTCCTTTACTCGCGAAAACTCCTTTTCAGGAAATCGATTGTCTATAGAACTCAGTGCGCTACTAAATTGAGCGAGAAAGGCAAAGACGATTTCATGGCATTCAGCATTGCTGATACCAAACTGACTCGCTGTCTGCTCTATATGCCGTAAGCAAATCTTGCTGATATGGTATTTGTATCCTCGTGATGCTTGCAGTCCCATTGCTAGTTTTAGCTTGCGCTTATTTAACCCTGTAGCACTGACAGCGGGGTAAGCTGATAGCAAATCGTAGAACGGTGCAAGTTTATAGTGTCCTCCAGGAGCAATATGCACGGAAAAATTCTTGAGATGACCGTCAGTGGCACCAAGAAGGCACTGTAAAATCATGAATTTAAAAAAGTCATGATTGTTCGCCTTGCTTTGCGCAGAGAGACTTAAAACATCAACAATTTTGGAGACACTTAGGTTGTTCTCCGATTGATATTTTTGATGTTCAGGTACACCCAAAATCTGGCAGAAATCTTCTTGGTGTCTACGAGTCACAACTCCGTCACCAAAACATCGGTCGAACCGTTTTACTGCAAGGGCTTTAGCTCCTGATTCTGCGGTTATTATCTCAATGTCGGGGACTTTAAAACCAAGTTCCTTCGCTATTTGAGTACAGATGAATTCATTCTCAACACTGCCGCTCATATCTAATACTGAGTTGCTTTGCGCAATTACATCCATTGGGAATTTGATAATGTGGCTACTTAGTGATTTCTCTTGAGGTACATACCATTTACCGTTCAACCTAGTTAACGTTGTTTTTCGCTGTGTTCCCGAAATACAAGGTCGATAATCCCCAAAGAATGGAAGAAATGACTTACGCTGGGTAACGAGTTCATTTAATTCACTTGCCGAGATCTCTCGATATTTCCACCCTATCTTTGGCGGCTCCCTACTCTCAGTAAATGAAATGCCGCCCGTGCAATCGTGACTAATTTTTGAGAGTAAGGTGAATACATCGTTGGATTGCACACCCACCGACTGAGCAAGACTTAATCGTTCTTCTTTCAAGTCAGGAAGCAGGTTGTGAATAAAATTCAGTGCATTAAATGATGAGCATTCTCCCCTTACGAGCGGTAGGCTTAACGAAAGAGGGAAAGCTGAATCATATGCTAACCACTCATCAGTGTATGAAAATGAGAAGTTGGTCTTCGACTGTTGAACAAACTGCCCCACGAGCATGTTGTTGTTTGTGGCATGTGCGTAAAGAATAGGATTGTGCAAATTAGCTCCCACTTTCTACTGGGTGGGCTGTGTTTTTGTAGAAGGTAATTGCGTTTTCTACTGCAAGCATTTCGGCTTTGAGATCCAATCTACGATTGTCATACTCGGATATATACTCGTCTAAACACAGCCGAAGTTCTGAGTGTTGAGCACACAACTGATTGAAATGCTTCCATGTCCTTTTATGAAGAGAATAGGACTCTGACAGCTCTGACTGTTTATCTTGCAAAATCGTCAAAAGATTTTCTCTTTTGAAAGAAAGGCAGTTGGAGTCCTCACTGTAATTGTCGCAATCCACGACCTCCCAATCGATATGGTTAAACATAAAACCTTTGGAAAATTCTTCATCACCATGCTTGTCGAAACCGCATGAAAGGACTGCGCCGATCAACGACATTTCCTTCAATTTTTTTTCGACGTATTCATCCGATAAGTATTCTTTTTCATCACTGTCTAATGGAAAGGATTTTAGGTCGTTGGCAGAGAAGTGTTCATTGTAATAAATGGCGAGAAATAGCTCTTTTCTGATTCTTACCTTCGTTTGCATAAAAAATGACCAATTGCGTTGATTTTGAGGATTATAATCCGTGGTCATATAGTCCGCAAGTGTGCATTGTTCAGGAAATTAATTTCATAAATAAAAAACATGAACACGAAACTTGCCGAAGCTGTAGGCCAACGTATTGTACAAATGAGAAGATCCAAAGGTTTACCTCAAGAGAAACTAGCCCTTCTCGCTGAGATAGATAGAAGCTATATGAGCCGCATCGAACGCGGTAAAATCAATATCACGCTTGAAAAGTTGTATCAGATTGCAGACACTTTGGGCTGTGATGTGAAGGAACTTCTGCCTTAATGAGTTAGGTTTGTATGTGTGTCAAGATATTAGACCTGATCCTGTTGTTATAATAGCTTTAAAATCAGAGTATTGAGTAATATTC
>NZ_WXWP01000069.1:0-3196 GCF_009904765.1 Vibrio sp. V39_P1S14PM300 | reverse complement strand
ATTCTGCAGATGGCACAAGCTTTCAGTTTTGGTGGTGAGTATCCAACCATCATCAACTATCTATTAGAAAACACCCCAGACAAAGAGCAGTCGCGCATCAGCAGCATGATTGTGGCCAGCTCCATCGTTGGGGTGATCATTTCTGTAGTTGTGGTCGAAATCCTTAACCTGACACTGACCGGCGAGGAAATGCAACAGTACGGCTGGCGTATTCCACTGTTTATTGGCGCGGTGAACATCGCAATGAGCTTCTGGTTCCGGATGCGCTTACCACAACTTAAAGTCGCGACTGTGAAACGCGAGTTCAGTTGGTCATTGTTTACCAATATTTTCGTGATTGCCATGGTCGGTGGCGTCGTGTTCTACATCCAAAACCTGTCGAGCAATATCATCAACGATCAGCTGCACATTGAACACTTCAGTTTATACAACGCTTTGTGTCTGTTCGTTCTCCTGATTGGGACGGGTTGGCTGACCGACAAATTCAGCCACTCCCGACAAATGTTTCAGGTAGGGCTGCTCGGCGCGGTGTTACTGTTTGTACCGTCTTACTATTTGCTCAACAATGGGCAATTGGTCGTACAACTTGGAGCGCTGTTTGTGATTTCGCTGATTTCGGCGTTGATTCTCGGCAATCTGGCCACGATGCTGTTCAAAGAAGCCAATTCTCAAACGCTACCGCTCGGCCTGGGTTATAACGTTGCCCTGTCGATCTTCGGTGGGTTGAGTCCGTTGATCGTACAAGCGCTCTCTTCACAAAGCGTCACGTACGTCGGCTTTTATGCCGCTCTGGCAGCACTACCAGCGTTGGTATTCCATCGAGCTAAATTGCTTCAGGCGTAATTCCACTCCAAAATCAGAAAGAGCCGCAAAGTGCGGCTCTTTTTATTGCGATCCCAGATACTGTTCGTCCGTGACTTTCTCTTTCCAGATCGCGTTCTGGCCATCTTTTGAGGCGGTCACCACCAGATGTGTCATGGCGGCTTCAGGCGTTGCACCATGCCAATGCTCAACACCGGGAGGACACCACACGCTCTCACCTTCAGAAAAGCGAATCACGTTACCATCACGTGTGCCTGTCAGGGCGACGCCGGATGTCACGATGATGTGCTGTCCGGCGGGATGAGAATGCCAGGCACTGCGCGCGCCGGGCTGAAACGTCACATACGCCGCACTATAGTTGGCCACGTCATTTTCCGGAAACAGCATGTCCACTTGCACATGGCCTGTAAAAAGGGAATCTGGTCCAATAAAGGACTTAAGCTCCTCTCCTCGGTACACCTGTTGGGCGGGGCTCTCGCCCGCATAAGATGACGATACCCATCCCCCATTGAACATCAATGCCGCCAAGGTAACTGCACATGCTTTCTTGTTCATCGCTACTCTCCTTTATCTGTCATCGTTGCATCAAGCACTTGCTGCGCGTTGTTTGCAACGTCATCGCCACACTGCACTTTCAATACACGAATAAATTGGTCCAATTCAGCCAATGAGACGTCATTGTTGATGCTAATTCGGTAGTGCGCTCCTAATTGACCGTTAACACCTTGCATATTCGCCAACGCAGAAATGGTTGCGATTTCTCTCTGCTTCCAGGTCAAAACATCTTGTTGAAAAATATCGCCAAACAGGTGCGCCTTTAAATAAGTGTCGATTTCGGGCGAAAAGTCGAACAACGCTCCAGTCACCTCTGATCCAACTAATTTGGTTTGATTACGGGCGCCAACCTCAAGGCTACTTTGATTTTGAGGGAATGGAGACGATGTACGGCCGAGTTCGTCTTCTATCCCCTGACTTTTCCGCTCGTCCAGCACCGTCATCAATGCGGCAAGCGCATTTAGGCTCCGCGGAAAACCGGCATATGCGTACAACTGAACCAAAATGGCTTTGCTTTCATTTATCGTTAAGCCGGCATCCAGTCCCTGATGAAGGCTGCTTTTCAACTGTGAAATCTCTCCACTAGCGGCAAACGCCGCAATGGGAATCAAAGCTTTGTCTTTCGCCGACAGCGGCTCTGAAGCCACCACGTTGCCAGAAAAGCCGATCGCCCCTAAACTCCATACCAACCTCATCAGGTATTTTTTAATGACATAAGATCTGGTCACGTTCGCTCCCCCCCTAATCAGTGCGATCCCTGCTAAAACCTGTACTATCAGCGATCCCATTACCTCGACCGCTCGTCACTCTATTCTCTAGAACGGGCGCATTTTCCGGATTACCCTGGCGAGCAGTGGTGCTTTCGCCTGCGACTAAACGCCACCGATTACTCGCAGGCTTCATGCTCCCCGTCATTACCTGTGATAAGTCACATCTGAAATAAAAAAGGAACATTCAAAGGCAGTGGAAAAACGAATACCCCCCGAAAGATGCACTAGGTTAACGCGTTATATTCTTCATCAGAGACCTGCTCTAACCATTCATTCCTGGCCCCTTCCGCCGGAATCTCTACCGCAACATGCGCAAACCAACTGTCCTTTGCGGCACCATGCCAGTGCTTAGTTCCAGGGGCGATATAAACCACCTTGCCGGGTAACAACTCCTGTGCAGGATGGCCGAATTCCTGATACCAACCTTTCCCTCCGGTTACGAGTAAAATCTGTCCACCTTTATGGTGAATATGCCAGAAATTGCGACAACCAGGCTCAAAGGTCACATTGGCGACAGTAACGCCTTGGAGGTTCAGCAGAGACAGGAAGCTCGTCCCGGTAAAGTAATCGGCATACGCGTCATTTCGTTCACCGAAATCAAAAATACCTTTGCCATTAAAGACTCCCGCCTGAAGCTCGCGTGGAATCAGTGTGTTTTCGTCGTTTTTCATCATTGCTCCCGAGTTTTAAAAATCAACACTCTTATGTTTCATGACTTGCCGTGTCGTTGGCGTGATACTGTGCCTCAACTTGGCTTCGCGCTGTTCGCTGCGGCAATGGCATTCACGATCTGCATTCTGGCACTGACTGTTGTTTGCACCGTCTACCTCCGACATTTAATAAATAATGAGCTGAAGAATGGTTTGATTTGTCGGCGTGGAGGCCATTATTTCGTACCTTGCTTTTACTTTACGCTTGTCTGTGTCTTACTCGTTAGCCTATTCATTGCTAAAACTTGCCTGATTCTCCAAAGAAATAAGCCCCCCATCACTGCATCTTTAATGTGTAGCTCTCAAAAATACTCATAAGACATTGTATAGATAGACAAT
>NZ_WXWP01000310.1:0-3198 GCF_009904765.1 Vibrio sp. V39_P1S14PM300 | reverse complement strand
CTTTGTTTGTCTGCCTCGTCACTGGCAGCCGAAGAGTCTGATATTGCCAAACGCCCTCAAACGGTTAATGACGTTTTTGTCCGTTCCGGCGTCCTGACCCCGAAGGGGCAATTCGCGTTTGATGCGTCATTAAGCTACACACAAAACTCTTCCAACAAAGTCTCCGTCGTTGGTTACACCATTCTTCCTACTCTTCTGGTCGGTCGAATAGAAGTCTCTGATTCCGATCGTACAACCATTACTGCCGGCTTATCGGCCCGTTACGGCTTGTTTGACGATACTGAAATTGAGATCCGCTTGCCGTATGTCTATCGAAACGATCAGGTCTCCACGCGCCCAATTCAGGACGGAGCCGCTGATAACACCATCAATAACACATTAGATGGTGGTGGATTGGGCGACATCGAACTGGCGGTGCGTCATCAGTTTAATTTTGATAGCACGCCTTACTGGGTCGGAGGATTAACCGTTAAATCGGACACTGGCAAATCCCCTTATGAGGTCGACATTGATCCCAACGACAATACGTTTAAAGAAGTGCCTACTGGCTCCGGATTCTGGAGTGTTGAACCATCTATCTCCATGTTGTATCCATCCGACCCTGCCGTTCTGTTCGCCAGTCTCAGTTACATCTACAACTTTAAAGATGATGTCTCGGTTAACGGAACCCGAGTTGAAGTGGATCTTGGTGACACCATTGCACTCGGCGCCGGACTCGGTTTTGCCATCAACCCAGATCTCTCCTTTACACTGGGTTTAAGTCATAAAACCATACTGAAAAGTAAGATAGACGGTAGCGAAAATGACGATGCGAAGATGCTGCAGCTCGACACCATTAACTTTGGTGTGAATTACGCTTTTAGTCCCAAGACCTCACTGAATGTGAATGCGCAGGCGGGATTGACAGAAGACACCCCCGACTTTCAATTAACAGTGAGGGTGCCATTTACGTTCTGATCAGTAGAAGCTTGAAAGGATGGCGTCATCCAACTTTTGATTCACCTGAATCTGTTTGATGACGTCGCCTACCTGGGCATCAATATCCACCACAGTATTTAACCCAAGCACACTGTTATCCAGTGTATTCTGGATAATATTGGTGATCGTACTGGTGTTGACGACTGTAGGTGTCGTATTTCCCGTACCGGAGTCAATCGGCATCGCAGGGTTGGTGATTGACTCGACAACAGGCACAACCGGAGCCTCTTCGACACTGTTGCCCTCTCCTACCTGAACAACGTTAACCACGCCGCCGGACGACACGTCCGGGTTCTCAACACGAGAGTCGGGTGTTTTGGGTGTCGGTACACGCTTTAAGTTACCGTTTTGAATCATCAGGTGAGCAATACGGGTATTAAACAACGTCATTCCATTTATCGACGTTGTGATACTCAGGCCGATGTTGATTACGTAATCGTTCTTCAGCCTGAATCCGCCTCGATATGACGAGAGTGTATCGCTCGCCACCGGGGTAAGGTGGGTTCCTTCCTCCATCAAGACATCCGCATAAAACTCACTGGCATACGCGGGCATGGTTGACAGTAGTACAGACAATCCACTGAGTATTTTCCAATATCTCATGTCGCTGTCCTCAATGGCTAATACTCACCCGCTTCTGGTAAGGTGATGCTGAAAATGCCCAGTGACTCCCTATGCACACCTGTGTCGAGTGGTGACGGCGTGTAGATCGCGTATTCGTCACTGGTAATGAAATTGGAACGCCCCACTTCAGCATGAGTGCGAATCAACAGAATCACTCCCTGATAATGCTGCTTAAAACGTTCAATACTCATCTTCATGGTCCCTCTGGACGGATCGCCCAGGATCACGGATTCTGAGTTCATTCCCTTTATCACCACAAAATGCAGGTAGCCGTCGAAGTTCACCAGCGTAATGCCGGGCACCCCTACGTCACGGATTTTATCCAGCCCTATTCTGAACCCATCCGAACGAAAACCGAGTGACTCCAAATACTTTTTCATATCCAGTAGAGAAAACCCTTGTTTTTCGATCAAAGTGCGATCGCCATGGTCGAACATCACTTTGAAGATATCCTGTTCTGAGGAAGGTGTCTCGTAATGGAATGTCAATAGAGAAGCCAATGCCGCCGAGCCACAACTAAAGTCGTACTGTTGACGAAAGACATCACCAAACAACATTTCTTTGTAGCTTTTTACCGGCACGGTGTATTGTCCGCGACTGGGGAGAAAGTCCAGAGAATAGGCAGATGCTGACAGCATCAGCATCGGCCAAATTGAGTAACGCCAAATGTTCATATCACTTGAGTGTCAGGTTTACGACCGTTGAGTTTTGTATCAGCACGTTGTTGCCACTATTTTGAATCACACTGTTGATGCCCGAGCTTTCCGCCAGCGCACCCGCTGAAAGTATGTTGTTCCCGGTCACAGTGTTATTCGCAATGTTGCCAGCACTCACCCCATTAATTTCAGAGGACGCCGTTACATTCTCGATGTCGATGTAATATTGGCCGCCTCTGGAACTGTCCATGACTGCTTCGGACAGTTCCATATCGGCCATCACAATATCATCGGCACTAGCGGATAGCGCAGCCATCGCACTCAAGGCGAGTAGTGCAATACGCATCGCTTACTCCTGCTATGCTGCTAGATTAGTCGGTAAACACAGATGCGTTGGTAGACACAGCTTGCTGAACCAATGAATTGTTCCCTGCATTTTGTGCCACGGTGTTGATACCGGCTGCACCATTGAAACCACCCAACGAGTTGCTGTGATTCACAGTCAGGCTACCACAACAAGCTTCATCATCGCGTCCGTGTCCACGACCAAAGCTTTGAGATGGAGAACTACTAGCTCCATAGCTAACTGAGGTGTTTGATACTTCACCGCTAAGATCATTCTGAGCAACAACGGTGTCCATATCCAAACGGATATCCAACGACTGACTGTTTGACCAAGATTGTTCATTCATGAACGTTTGTTCATTAGTCAAAGTGGTAAAAGTGTTATTGTCGTTTCCATCATTGGTACGAATACGGTTGTTATCATCGCCATTGTTGCTATGGAAATGATTATTACTGCCGTTTTCCTGATTGTAGCTATCATCAATGTCGCCATCGCTGCTACCACCATAGGCGAGTGCCCCACCAGAAATGAATACTGAAGCTACGATTAGTGCGAGTGTAGTTTGTTTTAGTTGCATGGTCTTATCTCCGTGTC
>NZ_WXWP01000404.1:0-3225 GCF_009904765.1 Vibrio sp. V39_P1S14PM300 | reverse complement strand
TTACCAATCTGACGTTTCAATTATTCCGTCTGGCCAGACGCATCAGTTAAACCCAGCTGTAATACGCAATTCTCCGTTATGCATATTTTTAAGAACTTGTAGAAGGTGAATTATGTTTCTTGCACGAATATTTCTGTTATTAGCCATCTCGGCTGAGGTGGCGGGCACCAGTACCATGAAGCTGATTGGCGTGCATGGTTCCTTGTGGGGCTATGTTGTGATGTACGCTCTGATTTCGGTGTCGTATTACTTTCTTTCACTGGCGGCGAAGAAGATCGCCATCGGTGTGGCGTACGCGGTTTGGGAAGGGCTGGGCATTGCTCTGATCACCCTGGTGTCGCTGTTCCTGTTCGATGCAGATTTGAACGCTCAGGAGCTGATTGGCTTGGCGATGGCCGTTGTCGGAATTGTGATGGTGACCAGTGGAGAGCAGCACAGTACCCCAGCCGACAAGACATCGATCTCAACGACGGTGAGGTGTGAATCATGAATCAATTTATGACGCTCTCGTTTGGTTTTGTGGTGCTGGCGGCGATTGTCGATATTATGGCCAACATGGCGCTGACCCGCTCGGATGGTTTTCGCCATAAAATCTGGGGTGTGACAGCGATTGCCTTGGTACTGGCTGCCTTTACTCTGTTGGCTCAGGCTGTGAAAGAGATTGATCTGGCCGTGGCGTATGCTTCCTGGGGAGCGATTGGTATCCTCGGCACGGCTGTGGGTGGTTCAATTCTGTTTAAGCAAAAACTCAAACCGATAGGCTGGGCTGGGATCTTTGTTGTCATCATGGCGGTGGTGGTAATGAAAACGGCCTAAGCGCAAAACAAAGAAAGGGCGGAAAAACCGCCCTTTTTCATTTTCCAATCACACGATGAAACTGGCTCCGTCCTCTGCGCTGGACACCGTTTGTCGCATCACCCGAAACAGATCGCGCCCCCAGGTGGACTGGTCAGTATCGGCGTTGGTTTCCCCAGCCTGACGCCCGTCCATCTCAGAGAGATTTTGTAACACGCCAGACTGGCAGTCGAGCCGCACCATATCGCCATTTTTGATCAGACCAATCGCACCACCACGCAGGGCTTCTGGTGAAACATGAATCGCGGAAGGGATCTTGCCCGAGGCGCCAGACAGACGTCCGTCCGTCACCAACGCAACCTGATAACCCGCCTTTTGAATGTTCCCCAGAATCGGCATCAGCTTGTGTAGCTCTGGCATACCGTTGGCCGCCGGACCATTGTGTGTCACGACGACGACACAATCACGATTGAGCGCTCCCCGTTGATAGGCTGCCTCGACCTCATGTTGACAGCGAAATACCACGGCAGGCGCTTCAATGCACTGCTGATCCTGTTTCACCGCCGATACCTTGATCACCGCACGTCCGAGGTTGCCACTGAGCACCCGGGTGCCACCCGTGTTCTGGAAAACCTCACCGTCTGCGGCGATCACCTCGGCATTCTGTGTCCCATGGCAAGCCGTCCAGCCCAGCTTGCCATGGACTAAGTCTGGTTGGCTGAGCTGATCATCAAAGGTGCCGAATACGGGGGTGACGTCGCGGTGAAGCAACTGTGACAGATCCAGCCTTCTCATCAGGGCGGGGACGCCGCCGGCTTGCTGGAACGCATTCATGTCTGCCGGACCGTTTGGGTATACCCTGGCCAGCAACGGGACCACATCCGACAGGTCACTGATATCTTGCCAGGTCAGCATCAGACCAGCCGCCCGGGCAACCGCGACCATGTGAATGGTGTGGTTGGTGCTGCCACCAGAGGCGAGTAAGGCGACGATGCCATTGATCAGGCTGTGCGCTGTGACCACATCGGCCAGTGGCCTGAAATGGGCAGAGCCGGATGTCATGGCGGCGACTTTTATTGCCGCTGCGCCGGTCAATGCCTGGCGAAGCGGCGAATGTGGGTGAACAAACGCCGAGCCGGGCAACATCAGCCCCATGGCTTCAAAAACCAGCTGATTGGTGTTGGCGGTGCCATAGAACGTGCAGGTGCCGGGGGAATGGTAGGCGCGGCATTCCATGTCCAGTAGCTTTTCCTTACCCACTTCGCCTGCGGCGTATTTCTGGCGAATATCCACTTTTTCTTCGTTACTGATCCCGGTTGCCATCAGGCCGGCGGGTACAAAGGCGGTGGGCAGGTGGGCATAACTGAGTGCGCCCATCAGTTGACCGGGCGCGATTTTGTCACAGATCCCAAGCAGCAGGGTTGCATCGAACACGTTGTGGCTGAGTGACAGCGCCGTGGCCTGAGCGATCAGATCGCGCGAGAACAGTGACATGTCCATGCCCGGCTGCCCTTGAGTGACGCCGTCGCACATGGCGGGCACGCCTCCCGCAACCTGAGCGGTATGCCCATACTGGGCGAGCACCGCTTTGATTTGATCCGGATAGTGCTGGTAGGGCTGATGTGCACTCAACATGTCGTTGTAAGCGTTGATCAGCGCGACATTGGCGTGGGTAAAGTTGAGGATCTGTTTTTTTTCGCTTGAGCAGGAGGCGGCGACGGCGTGCGCCAGATTGCCACAGGATAAACCAGTGCGGCCCTTGCCAGTCCGGGCCTGCTCTTGTGTGCGGCACAGAAACGCAGCGCGTGAGTCTCGACTGCGCTCAATCAACCGTTCAGTCACGGCAAGGACGGTCGGATGGGTCATGCGGCGGCCTCACTCTGTTTGAGCAACAGTTCTGCGGCGTGCGCCACCACGTCATCAATCGATCCCTCGATGCTGACCACTAGTGTGCCTGCTTCGTTGTCCGGGCGCTCCAGTGTTTCGAACTGGCTTTTGACCATGTTCTCTTTCATAAAGTGGCCCTGACGCTGGCGCATACGTTCAAGGATCAGCGCCATATCGCCATCCAGAAATAAGAACGTGACATTCTGGTTGCCATCGCGGATCTGGTCGCGGTACTTCTGCTTAAGGGCGGAACAGACGATAATACCGTGCTCATTCTTGTTTTCCAGGCTGTAGGCAGCATCACGAATGCGCTCCAGCCACGGTTTACGATCGTCATCATCCAGCGGTTGGCCCGAGGCCATTTTTTGAATATTTGCCCTAGGGTGGAGGTCATCACCATCGATGAATTTACGTCCCAGCTTTGCTGCCAGTTGTTCACCAATTGTACTTTTACCACAAGCACATACGCCCATTACAATGACGCTACTACCAGCCATAACGACTCCTTTAAACCAAATTTGCGCGTGATCTCATTTTTAAAAT
>NZ_WXWP01000302.1:0-3233 GCF_009904765.1 Vibrio sp. V39_P1S14PM300 | reverse complement strand
CCTGTGTACCTCGTTTAATGTGCTACTGACAGTATATCCAAACGCTATCATCCCCGTGAAAATCTGCTCAGTTTTTATCAGAAATGTGCGAATGTTAACGTTTGTATAAAAAACCACTTTTATTACGCCTTAATTACGTAACAGATCGCCTCAAAGTTGTTTACGTTTCTGTTAATAATTAGTTTTTCTCACGGATGAAGTGGTCTGGGCCTTAGTTTTTTTCATTCGTCGTGCCAGGCAAGTTGCAATACATTATGGCTGCCTTGTTCTGTTCCCTGAGACTTCATAAGAGATACACGCCATGCAATCGCTTGAAATCGCTATTTTCCTGCAGTTTTTCCTCGGACTGGTCGCCGCGGTGAACCCAGTGGGTATTATGCCGGTGTTTGTGTCACTGACCGGCCACATGACGCCGGAAGAAAAAAACAAAACCGCCCTGACCGCTAATATCGCAGTCGCGATTATCCTGACGGTATCACTGCTGGCTGGGCAGATGTTGTTGGATATGTTCAGTATTTCTCTGGACTCGTTCCGCGTAGCTGGCGGCCTACTGCTGTTGAGTATCGCGTTTTCAATGATGAGCGGTAAGCTAGGTGAAGATAAACAGAATAAACAGGAAAAGTCGGAATACGTCAGCCGCGAACAAATCGGGGTTGTGCCGCTTGCGATGCCGTTGATGGCCGGCCCGGGTGCCATCAGTTCGACCATCGTTTATGGTGCCCGCTACCCTAGTATGCTGGATACCGTAGGCATCAGTGCCACGATCGCGTTGTTCTCGCTCTGCTCCTGGTTTTTGTTTCGTTCCGCGCCACTGATTGTGCGTTTTCTGGGTCAGACCGGCATTAACGTCATCACTCGGATTATGGGCCTGATTCTTGGGGCTCTCGGGATCGAGTTTATCGCCAACGGATTACGTAACCTGTTTCCAGGATTAGCCTGATTTATGGTTTAACGGTATGATATTGCTACGTTGAACCCTGTTAGCAATATCATGCCAGAGCATATTCTTAAACATCGTCTCTATGTCATCATTTTCGGTACCCATACCCGGGCGGGTAAGATTTTCGATCTTGCACTGATCACCGCGATTTTCTCTTCTTTAGTCGTCCTGGTGCTCGAATCGATTCCAGAAATCAAAGTCGAATGGGCCACTACCCTGCGTCTGTTTGAATATGGCTTCACAGCCCTGTTCACCATCGAATATCTGCTGCGGCTGTACTGCTCACCCAAACCCGCAGCCTATGCCAAAAGCTTTTACGGCGTGGTCGACTTACTGGCCATCTTGCCAACTTACCTGTCGATTTTCTTTCCTTCCGCCTCGTTCATGGGGGTTATCCGTCTGCTGCGTGTCATGCGCATCTTCCGCATCCTTAAACTGGTGCGTTACCTGCAAGATTCAAATCTGCTGATGCGTTCGCTTTTGATGGCCCGGCGTAAAATCTTCATTTTCTTCACCACAGTCGCCATTCTGGTCACCATCTTCGGTGCGTTAATTTATGTTATTGAAGGACCGGAAAACGGCTTTACCAGTATTCCTCAGAGTATTTACTGGGCGATTGTGACGATCACCACCGTCGGATACGGTGATCTGGTACCTCAAACCGCGTGGGGGAAAGGGATTGCCTCGCTGACTATGTTGCTCGGTTATTCGATTCTGGCGGTGCCGACCGGCATTATCACCGCGGAGCTGAATCAGGAAATGAACTCGCACCGCACGCTGGTCAAATGCCCGAACTGCTCACGCGCCGGACATGAACCCGATGCCATGCACTGTAAACATTGTGGCAGTCAGTTAGCGGACCCTGACAAGCGGGTAGTCGCGACTGCTTGTGAATAGTTCAAATCAACGGCATAAAAAAAGCACCTCAATCGAGGTGCTTTTTTCTTGCGTCCGGCGCTTACTGTTTTTCAGCCAGGATAATCCGCAAAGTACGACGTAGCGGTTCTGCTGCGCCCCACAACAGCTGGTCACCCACCGTGAAGGCGTTGAGGAAATCATCGCCCATCGACATTTTACGCAGACGTCCCACCGGAACCGACAGCGTACCAGTCACTTTCGCTGGCGTCAGCTCCTGAGCGGTAATATCACGATCGTTCGGGATCACTTTCACCCAGTCGTTGTGCGTGGCGATCATCTCTTCAATCTCATCCATCGGCACATTTTGTTTTAGCTTGATGGTCAGCGCCTGAGCGTGACATCGCATCGCACCGATACGCACACAAGTGCCATCAATTGGTACCGGCGCATCCTGTAAGCCCAGGATCTTGTTCGCTTCCACGCCGGCTTTCCACTCTTCCTTGCTTTGGCCATTGTCACGTTTCACATCAATCCAAGGGATCAGAGAGCCGGCCAACGGCACACCAAACTGATCGGTTGGGAAGGATGACGAACGAATCGTGTCAGCGACTTTCTTATCAATGTCCAGAATAGAGCTTGCCGGGTTGGCCAGCTCTGAGCTGACAGCGTCGTTGATCACACCCATTTGCGAAATCAATTCGCGCATGTTCTTCGCGCCAGCGCCGGAAGCGGCTTGATACGTCATCGCGCTCATCCATTCCACCAGGCCTTTTTCATACAGGCCGCCCAACGCCATCAGCATCAGACTGACCGTACAGTTACCACCGACAAAGGTGTTGGTTCCGGCGTGGATCCCCTGCTGGATTTGTGTCAGGTTGACCGGATCCAGGGTAATGATGGAGTCTTCTGCCATACGAAGCGTGGATGCAGCGTCAATCCAGTAGCCTTTCCAGCCAGCCTGACGCAGCATTGGGTAAACTTTTTCGGTGTATCCGCCACCCTGACAGGTGATGATGGCATCGAGTTGTTTCAGTGCGTCGATATCGAACGCATCCTGAAGTAAACCCGTTTCGCTTGTGCCATGCTTTGAAGGAACAGTTGGGGCAGGGATTCCCACCTGAGATGTACTGAAAAATACCGGCTCAATCAGATCGAAGTCTTTCTCTTCCACCATACGCTGCATCAGTACAGAACCGACCATGCCGCGCCAGCCAACTAAACCTACTCTCATCACTAAACTCTCCGTGTGTTGGGTAAAAATGAACGTCTTTCATCTTTCAATTTTCGCGCCCAGATCTCAAGCAATAATTTACATTAGTTGTAACTTTTTACTGGTTTCAGGGCGAATAACGATTTAAGTGCAGATAAACCATCGTTTGTTAAGCACAAACACAGCACCGTAACATTTTGTTAATCCAATTTTCAAACTGTCGCA
>NZ_WXWP01000162.1:0-3239 GCF_009904765.1 Vibrio sp. V39_P1S14PM300 | reverse complement strand
TGATTATACAATTCAAGAATCAACACGTTAGACACGCTAATCCTATTATTTGGTGTGAACTTTCTTGCCATGTACGACAAAACTGACCTAAGCTATTCGTTGTATAAAGCAAGTTTAGATTTACCAACTCTTCTCATTATTGATACGACTTTCGTACCTCAAATACGAACGGTCTGACTACTATTACTGTGTGAGTTCTAACCAATAGTGTCGAACCGTGAGTAGATGTCATTCTGATAAAGTTCATTACCTATCCGAAGCTGACCTGTATCCTTTAATTGGTGATAGTCCAAGCGTTAAAGGGTTACATTGTGCGATTCAAAAATACGCGAAATGTGACGCTGAAGTGCTTATCCAGGGGGAAACAGGTGTAGGCAAAGGTTTGTGTGCCCGACTCATCCATCAAGCGTCGCCAAGAAGATTGGCCCCCTTTGTGGAGGTTAACTGCGGCGCCATCCCCAGTGGACTGATCGCTTCAGAACTGTTCGGGCACGAGAAAGGCGCCTTTACTGGTGCGGTTTCAGACCACACTGGTTTCATTCAACAAGCCAATCACGGCACGCTGTTTCTGGACGAAATTGGCGACATGCCAGCTGATTTACAGATCCACCTGCTCCACTTTCTGGAAAGTAAGCAGATCCACAAAGTCGGAGCCGAACGGGTAATTTCTGTCGACTGCCGGGTAATCGCCGCCAGCCACGTGGACTTGAAGCAAGAAGTAGTTCAAGGTAATTTTCGTGAAGATTTATACTATCGATTGAATATTCTTCCGCTCGAAATTCCGCCATTGAGAAAACGCGGCGCTGACGTTTTAGTCTTGGCCCGTTTCTTCCTGAATAAAATTGCGCCCTCACGTCAGGTTTCCCTTACCGAAGATGCCAGGGAACAGTTAATTAAACACGCCTGGCCGGGAAATGTACGCGAACTGAGAAATGTCATTCAGCGTGCCTTGATCATGAGCGACGATGACAACCTGGAAGCCGCTGACTTCGGTCTGGAAGTCATTGATCGTCAGATGTTGCCTGCCAGCGATCAAATTGATCTCGATTATCTGTTGCAAGCCATTTCCGACAACAAGCACAACATGAGTGCCGCCGCTCGCCAGCTAGGTATCTCTCGAACCACCTTGTATCGCCTGATCAAAAAGCACAATTTGCAGCTGTAGCACGCACCACACACCTTTGTGGAAAATCTGGTTATTGCCACAGCTTTGGCTACAAACAAAAAACTCCGCCTGAGGCGGAGTTTTCATTTTGACCGTGTCACCGTTACGCCGCTTCACAGCGTGATATCTTCGACTTGGCTAGCATCGACATCACGACACAAACCAGCACAAAAGACACACTTGATGCCGCCAGAGACAGCGCAACTGACGCCGTCATCCCAAGTACCACAAAGCCGATCGACGAAACCAGAGCCACCGCCAGAGCATAAGGCAGCTGCGTTGACACGTGATCAATGTGGTTACAACGCGCACCAGTCGACGATAAGATAGTGGTGTCGGAAATCGGAGAACAGTGATCGCCAAAGACCGACCCCGCCAGCACTGCACTCAGCATCGGCAGCATTAACGCTAAATCGGTCGCGCCAGCCATGTCCCCTGCAATGGGCAGCATAATCCCAAACGTGCCCCATGATGTACCGGTAGAGAATGCCATCAGGCCAGACAACAAGAACAGAATGACCGGCAGCCAATGCGGGTTGATGTTCCCCTGCACCAGCGACGATAAATAAGCGCCGGTTTTCATGTCGCCGATCACAGAGCCAATTGTCCAAGCGAAAATAAGGATGAGGATCGCACCAAACATCGATTTGGCGCCGATCCACAGCGTTTTAGCGATATCTGACACCGGCAGCTTCTGCTTGACGACGGTGTACAGCGCCATCACCAAACCAACCAAACCACCGTAAATCAGTGATTTGCCTACATCGGTATTTTCGAAAGCCCCCAGGATGTTGAACGTTTGACCGTCCGCAGCCAGCGCTTGGCCTCCGGTGTAGATCATTGCCGAAATCGTCGCCACAATCAGCAACACAATCGGCAGGATCAGATCAGAAACTTTGCCATGTTCACTTTCAGTGATGTCCAGCTCTTCATTCAGCTCATGGGCTTCCTGAGAATCGTTTTCTTTATCTGAGTCGAAACCGCGTCCCTGAGACGCCTGAATTTCATGTCGGCGCATCTGACCAACATCAAGCTGGAACCACACCACGGCGAAGACCATCAGCAGTGCAAAAATCGCGTAGAAATTCATCGGAACCAGACGCAGATATGCCCCCAGAGCGGAATACTCAGTGATGCCATGTGATACAAGAATGCCACCGATGATGGTCATAATGTACGCGCCCCAGCTTGACGCTGGCATCACCACGCACATTGGTGCCGCAGTGGAATCCAGAATGTACGCCAACTTGGCCCGAGAGACGTAAAAACGGTCAGTAACAGGGCGGGAGATCGACCCCACAGCCAGGCTGTTAAAATAGTCATCGACAAAAATAAACACACCCAGGAAAGCCGCCAGCAGCTTTGAGCCGCGCTTGCTTTTCACCCGGACCTGAGCCCATTCAGCAAAAGCACGTGTGCCACCTGACAACGTCAGCAATGCGGTCATCATGCCTAACAGGATAAGGAAACCAACGATACTCATGTTCCAGGTATTAATGCCGCCGTCTTCTATAAAGACACTGGACACTGTAGTACCCACGTAACCCATCGCGCCGCCAACCGAGTAATCAGCGAGCAAAATAGCGCCGAGTAAAATACCGACGCCCAGAGAAACCAGTACACGTCGCGTAATGATCGCGAGACTCAATGCCACTATCGGAGGCAAAAGAGATAAAGGAGATGATGCGAAATCAATTAAATTCATGATCTTCAAAAACCAGATAATATTGGTTAGAGATCTACTGCAGACAAACCAGCCGAATCAGACCAGCTCATGTTGAACTTAGCGACAGGGAAGTGAACACTCCACCCAACCCCTACAGTAGCGCTCCATAGTTAAAATTATAGACTATGGCAGTGTTGACCCTCTTCGAGTTCAACCCCAGCAACAGGTTTTGATCGACGCTGTCACTTCGGCGAACAGACCTTTCATCATCGTTCATCGGCATCACCCCAACGACAACTACTCATTCAATTCGCGCCTCTACCGCACATGCCGGATATCGAACTGCATGATATCTATATCTGCAGTATTTCTAACCAGCCTGTGCATTAGGTGGACGCTATTGTACTT
>NZ_WXWP01000199.1:0-3317 GCF_009904765.1 Vibrio sp. V39_P1S14PM300 | reverse complement strand
CTAAATGACTGATTCTCTAGTCTATTGACAATAATACCAGTCATAAGAAATCCAGAAATGACGAAAAATACATCTACACCTGCAAATCCACCAGGTATCCAATTGAAGTCCAAGTGGAATAAAAGGACAGCAATTACCGCAAGCGCTCTAAGGCCATTTATATCTTTTCTAAAAGTCATATAGTGCTTTATTCGAAATAATGAAAATTCTTAAAGGTTAACTTTAAAGAGTGTTGTAACTGTAACCCACCTTTTAACGGTAACGAATGCCTTTCGGCTGGCTTTCGTCCTGCATGGTTTTGTAGCGTTTGTGCAGCCACATCCATTGTTCTGGTGCGCGTAGGATCAGGGCTTCCACGTACTTGTTCATATACGCGGCGGCGGCGACTTCATCTTTTTGTGGATAGTCTTTTTCAATTGAGGTATCGGCGTAGATCTCATAAAAACCCTGCGCGTTGCGAAAACCCGATCCGGTCACAATCGCACTTTTGCTGGTGTAGGCCAGAATACTGGTACCGGTGGTGGTGCAAGCGTCTTCTACGGCGAAAAACGGCACAAATACCGACTTGTTGCGGCCATAATCGTGGTCTGGCAAATAGAACAGCAACTCACCCTGGCGCAACACGCGAATCATTTGTTTGACGTCTTTACGGTCAATCAGTTTGTTGCCGTTATGAGTGCGGCCCCAGTACTGGATAAAGTTGTACGCTGGGTTGTCGTGCGGACGGAATGCGCCGTAACCCGGTATGCCGAGTACACCGAAGGCTCGGGCGGTGATTTCCAGATTGAGTGCGTGCACGCAGCACAACAGCACCCCTTGGCCATTTTGCTGATGCCCGCGCAGCGCACTGGTGTCTTTGTCGATAATACGGCGTTTAAAGCGCCAGGTTGGCCAGAACCAGGTAATGCCTGTTTCGATCAGCGCCATTCCGGTGTTTTTAAAGTTCTCTTCCACCATGGCGGTAATCTCATCGGCGGGTTTATCCGGAAAAGCCAGTTCCAGATTACGGGTCGCCACATGTACTCGTTTTTTGCCATAGCGCATGCCAATAGCGCCGATTTTTCGGCCAATAAACAGCAGGATACGGTAGGGCAGCAGGTTCACGACCAGTGCCAGAAAGCCAAAACCCAGCCACACGCCCCAGTTGCGAGGGTGAAGCAAGGCGAGAGAAAACTCAGGTTTGCCGTATTTTTCTTTACTCATAGTCTCTACTGAATTTGTGCACTTAGCAGCGCCCAGTACTCTTCAAAATTCGCGGTCGGTTGATATTTGAAGTCTGAACGGACAAAACGGTTCAGACTGCCCTCGACCTGACCAAGCAACTGGGCGGCCAGAATGGATTCGTCTACCGGGAAGGATTTGCCTTCACGAAGTTTACGTTCACGCAAGATCTGACGCAGCGAGGTTTCGATGCGCTCAAACAGTTGGTTGATGCGATCGCGCAGACGCTCATTTTCAAACATTAGAGCATGCCCCGACAAAATGCGTGTCAGGCCCGGGTTACGTTCGGAAAATGCGAGGATCAACTGCAGTACCAGACGGATTCGGGTCAGGGTATCCTTTTCTTCATCCAGAATGCGGTTGATACGTGACATTAAAGACTCTTCGATGAACTCGATCAAGCCTTCAAACATGCGCGCTTTACTGGGAAAGTGACGATACAGCGCCGCTTCCGACACACCAACTTGTTTGGCCAATTTTGCCGTCGTGATGCGCGATCCGCCATCATTCGACTCCAGCATTTGCGCAAGCGCCTGGAGAATTTCTTCACGACGATTTGATTTTCTTGTGCCGGCCATGTTTTGTCCTTTATATACTACTGATAAACAACTACTAATTATTTTTATAAAGCGGTCAGCCGGGCCGGCCGCTTAACCGTTCGAAGCGTTTTTATCTGAAAACGAATCCTCGATTACGCAGGATTGCCTGTCAGTTGGTGAGCGATGTGCAGCAAAATTGCGTGGGCGAGTGCTTGCTTAGACGCCAGTGGCAGTGCCTCTGAGCCCTCTTTCCACAACACGGTGACGGCGTTGTCATTGCTGTTGAAGCCTTGCCCTTCTAACGAGACGTCATTGGCGCAAATCATATCAAGATTCTTTTTCTCTAATTTGCTACGTGCGTACTTTTCCACGTCCTGTGTTTCCGCCGCAAAACCGACGGTGAACGGGCGGTGCTCCGTCATTGCCGCCACTGACGCAACAATGTCCGGATTTTTGACCAGGGTCAGTGTCATCTGGTCGCTGTCGTCGGTCTTTTTGATTTTCTGTTCGGCAACCGTTTGTGCTCGGTAGTCTGCAACCGCTGCGCAGGCAATAAACACCTGATGTGTCTTGGCATGTGTCATGACCGCCTGATGCATCTGCTCGGCGCTGTTGACGTCAACTCGAGTGACGCCAGCGGGCGTTGGCAGTGAGACCGGGCCACTGATAAGGGTCACTTCAGCGCCCATCTGCGCGGCGGCCTGCGCCAGGGCATAGCCCATTTTGCCTGAGCTGTGATTGGTGATATAGCGAACCGGATCCAGCGCTTCACGGGTCGGGCCTGCGGTCAGCAGTACAGATCTGCCCGCCAGCGGCTTTGGACCAAAAAAGTCGTTGCAGTGTTCAACTAATTGCATTGGCTCCAGCATGCGACCCGGGCCAACATCACCACAGGCTTGTTCGCCCGCTGCCGGTCCCCAGATCAGCATACCCCGTTCGGACAGGGTCGCGAGATTCGCCTGCGTGGCCTGATTGCGGTACATCTGTTGGTTCATCGCCGGAGAGACCGCAATAGGGGCATCTGTCGCTAGCACCAGCGTGGTGAGCAAATCGTTGCCCATCCCGGCGGCAATGCGGGCGATCAAATCGGCAGTGGCGGGCGCGAGCAGCACCAAATCGGCCCATTTGGCCAGTTCGATATGGCCCATCGACGCTTCAGCCGCCGGATCGAGCAAGCTGTCGGATACTGGTCGGCCGGAGACCGCTTGCATGGTCAACGGAGTAATAAATTCTTTTGCCGCTTTGGTCATTACGACCTGCACTTGTGCGCCGCGCTCTATCAGTCGTCGGGTTAACTCTGCGCACTTATACGCCGCAATACCGCCACTGATGCCAAGGAGGATTTTCTTTCCTGCGAGTGTTTGCATGTCGCCATCCATACCAATTCGTCAAAACTGGGCCAATCTTATCACAACTCTGACGGAGAGTTAGGTTTCCGCTGACACAGTTGAACTCACAGAATTGGCATCCGGTTCTCCTACGTGGTCAGTGCAACTGAAAAACTTCCGTGTGCTTCACAGACATTCCGAGTTTGCACTGCATGATAGGCGCATAACT
>NZ_WXWP01000271.1:0-3328 GCF_009904765.1 Vibrio sp. V39_P1S14PM300 | reverse complement strand
TCATCAAGCTTTTAAAATTGCGAAAGAAGAGCTGGCTCTTTTTCTAGCTGTTTCATTAATCGTTCTCTATCTGGCCAGTGTGGGTATTTATTATTTTGAAAATCCGGTTCAACCAGAGGTCTTTAGCTCTATTTTTCACAGTTTATGGTGGGCAGTTGCGACGCTAACGACCGTTGGCTATGGGGACATTTACCCGATTACACCTGGAGGGAAGGTCTTCACATTCTTTGTCCTAATTGTAGGGCTTGGTATCGTTTCAATTCCCGCTGGATTAGTGGCATCTGCGTTGTCAAAAGCCAGAGAGATGGACGACTAAAAGTTAACTTAACAAAGCGTTTTAGGTTTGTTGATTAGCGTTGCTCCCCCTTTTAACCGGGCGTTACGCAAGAAGTGAGAACATAAAAGGAATCCTCTAGTAATGAAATTTTTGAATACTGTATTGATGCTCATTCTGCTACAAACAAATGCTTTTGCGTATGACATCGGTGTGCAACAACTTCAGATTGCTTCTCAAGAACGAGCAGCGAATCTTCAAGTCACGGTTTGGTATCCTGCATTACCGGGAGGTAAGAAGGTAATCCTCGGTGAAAACATCTTTTTTGAAGGCACGCCAGCGATGCGGGATGCGCCTATCGCAAACAGCCGGTTCCCTCTTATTCTTCTTTCCCATGGCGCTGGCTTAGGAGGGCGGGCTGAGGCCATGAGTTGGCTTGCAACACCGCTTGCTGAAAAAGGGTTTATCGTAGTGGCTCCGACTCACACTGGCAATACAGGCCCTGACCGCTCGGCATTAGAAACCATGAAGTTATGGCTGAGAGCATCTGACCTTTCGGAGACGCTTAACGCTATTGAGAAAAATACAGCGTTCAGAGCGCATATTAACTTCGACAAAATAGGCGTTTTAGGTATGTCGATGGGCGGTGGTACTGCGTTATCGATTGCAGGTGCTCGAATCGCCCCCGAGTTGTTGATGAGCTATTGTGACACGATGGATCTCAATGCATCACTGTGTGACTGGGTGCGCTTGAGTGGTGTTGACTTGCGTAAGATAAATCCGGAGTCGGCCAGCCGAGATAACCAAGATAATCGAATTAAATTCGCCATGGCGATTGATCCTGTGCCCTCTGACATTTTTGCAGTAAATACATTTTCAGAAATTACCATTCCGGTCATGCTGGTAAATCTTGGCAAAAAGGAAGACATTCCTAAAACGGCACAGGCGTCAAAGGTCGCGGCCGTTATCCCCGACAGTACCTACAAAATAATAGAGAATGCCAGCCATTTTTCGATGTTTGGATTGTGTAAGCCGAATGCTTCGGAAATCGCTAAGGAAGAAGGCATCGATGAACCTATTTGTAAAGATGGCGACCAAGGTTCACGAAGCGAGATTCATACACGGTTGATCGATATGGTTGCAGAGGCTTTCGGTCGCTTAGGTTAACTGTTTAACTCGTGCCCTGTCGCTCCCAACCGGACAGCAGGGCCTTTTTCTTATCCGTTCGGAATATCAATCAAAAAGGATTTGACGTTACCGACACCGGGTGAATTGTTCCGCCTGCCCCCTGCCAATCTTCCTTCATCGCCGGATCCATGGTGTGCAGAATAAAGCCCATATGCGCACCTTTTTGTAGTATCGACATAGAAATAACGTGTAAAGCTCACTGAGGAGGTTACTCTTGGCACGGTTAAAAAGCCACCAACCGGTGCCTTTTTGTTGCGCTCAGCTCTCAAAAACCGGGACATATAGTCGGCTCAGGATTCAAAATCACTACACTAGTGTATATTGGATAAAATATTTCAGAATGCTGGAGACGAGGATGTCACAGAAACCCGTTTTTAAAACGCGGACCCAATTGGTCGAGGAAGCAATTCGCGCTCAGATCCTCAAGGGTGAGCTGAAAACCGGCCAGCCGCTGCGTCAGGACGCACTGGCCAAAGAGTTTAACGTCAGCCGGATCCCTGTTCGTGAAGCCTTGGTACAACTCGAAGCTCAGGGGCTGGTCAGCTTTGAGCCGCACAAAGGGGCCACCGTTACCGAGCTGTCGCCCGATAAAATTGACGAGCTGTTTGAGCTGCGCGCCGTGGTTGAATGCCACATCCTTGAGCGCGCCATTCAAAACATGACCGACGCGGATTTGGAGCGTGCCCGCCAGGTACGTGAGCGCTTTGAAAGTATTGTTAACAGCGGCGACGAAGTGGAAGAATGGAGCAACTATAACTATGAGTTCCACAAAGCCCTCTACGCGCCAGCCAACATGCCCGAAACCATGGACGTGATATATAACCTCAACACCAAATGTGACCGTTATATTCGTCTGCAACTGCTGTTCACCACAGGCATTGAGAAAGCCGAAAACGAACATCTGGCGCTGTTTGAGATGTGCCAGAACCGCGACATCGAGGGCGCTAAGTATCTGCTGAAAAAACACATACTCGAAGCTGGCAGCGCCATCCGCGACTTACTACTGGAAAGGCAATAACACCACCTCAGTTAAACCACGGCTCGGAGAGAACGGATGCACATCGGACCGAAATTTTTGCTTGCAGCGATCAGAAAAAAAATCAAAGACGAGGGGCTGTGTTACAGCTCCTTATCGGAAAAAACCGGCATTCCTCTTTCAAGTATTAAGCGTCATCTGCATAACCCATCCCTGGGGCTTGATAAGATTCTGATGTACGTCAATTACCTCAATACCAACCTGATTGAGTTAACCAAACTGGCCAATCAGATCCAGCATGAGAACGAACAGTTTGTGACCGAGGATCAAGGCAAGCTGTTTCTTGAACACCCGTATCTGATGGACTTCATCTATATGGTCACCTCGCGCAATCTGGCACCGGAAGCAATCGCCGAAGAATACAATCTGTCCGATACCAGTTTGCGCTTTTACCTGCGTATTGCCGAAATTCTCGGCTACATTGAGGACTTTGGCGATGGGCTGTTCTATCGTTCCGGACGACGCTTTCTGCTCAAGGAAGGATCCGACATCGACACCCTATTTCGCCACCGTTTCCAGAAAGAATCCCTTTCTCACCCAGTTAACCCCGGCGTGTGCGTTGGACGAATTCGCCTGACCCCAACCCAACGGGCTCAGCTTGAAGACGATCTCTACGTAAAACTGATTGAGCTGAATGCGATCAACTGTTCCAATGACGAAGGCGAAGAAACCAACATTATGATGCGCTGTACGCCCGGAAAACAGATCCTGTTCTCTGATGGCCTGCCCAATATCGATGGTGCTCTGCTTAAACACGTCTCTGAGTCTTTTCCTAAGTAACCATCTGAATTTATTCATCTATTCCTCTTCCACTCGGATCAAGCCTGAAC
>NZ_WXWP01000099.1:0-25920 GCF_009904765.1 Vibrio sp. V39_P1S14PM300 | reverse complement strand
TCAGTGTCAAATTTAATGACACCAGAAACCAGACATAAACTACTGAATATAAAGATAAATATAAAAATATACGTTTTAATCTCATCATCACATAAAGATTACATTTGTAAAAATGTGCACTTAAGCAAAGAATGGCTGCGTATTTTTGAACAACAGGTGATGTATGTGTGCCAGGACAAGCTTAAATGAGAAAAGAGTATTAACGGCTTCAGCCCTTTTAGCTTCAGCCTTTGCGGGCGGTGGCTTAGTACTTGGTGCTCTCGTTGGCTCTCTGGTGATTGTGTTTGACGGCGTATATTCTCTCGTCAGTTTACTGTTAACTTTATTGTCACTCGCCGTTTCACGATACATTCGCTCTCCGTCGAAGAACCTGTTCCCGTTTGGAAAAGCGGTACTGGAGCCAGTCGTTATCGCGATCAAAGGGGCGGTTATCCTATCGGTCGTTTCCTATTCCCTGTATGGCGCAGTGCTGGCCATGTTCCAGGGCGGACGCGCCGTTGACCCATCGATTGCAACCTTATTTGGTGTGGTTAATGTCATCGGGTGTGGTTATGCCTGGTGGTACATTACCCGCAAGAGCAAACGCTTTTCCAGCGGTCTGATAGAAGCGGAAGCCAAGCAGTGGCAAATGGATACATTGCTGAGCGTCGCGGTGACACTCGGGTTTGTTTCTGCCTGGTTTGTTTCTCTGTCACCTTGGTCACACTACTCTGTGTATGCCGATCCGGCTATGATGCTGCTGATGTCTTTCTACTTCATCAAAGTGCCGTTTTGTATGCTGCGTGATGCCGTTCGAGAGCTGTTGATGATGGCGCCGGATAAATCTATCCGCAGTGAGGTCAGTAAAGGTGTCGAGTTTATCGAAAAGGAATTTTCCCAGGGCATGGCGCTGGCGGGCGTCACTAAAGTGGGTAACGAGCTACGGGTCAACATCGATATTCTGCCAGAGCAAGAACAGCTGGCCATTGATGAACTTCATCAGATGCGAGCCAAGTTACAAGACAAGTTGTCTAAGTTGCCGTTTGAGCTTAATCTGACCATGAACATCGCAGCCTAAGTCTGATTTCAAGACAAAGAAACGCCGGATTTAAAATCCGGCGTTTTTGTTTTTACTTTCTCAACGCGTTTAATTTTGCCTGCGCAATACCGAATATCGAGTTGATTGGGTAACTGCCTTCTTCACTCAGCTCGCCCGCAGGTTTACCCGTAAAGATCTCAATTGCTTCTGTCACATGGTCAATGGCCCAGATGTGGAACTCGCCACGCTCAACCGCTTTCACCACATCCGCTCGCAGCATCAAGTTATGAGCATTCGAGCGAGGAATGATCACGCCTTGCTCGTGGCTCCGGCCTTTGATACCACAAACATCAAAGAAACCTTCGATCTTCTCGTTCACACCACCGATTGGCTGTGCTTCCCCAAATTGGTTCATCGAGCCGGTAATCGCGATATCCTGACGGTTTGGCTGTTTGGAGAAAGCCGATACGATAGCGCAAAATTCCGCCATACTCGCACTGTCTCCATCGACACCCCCGTATGACTGCTCGAACGTAATGTGCGTGGTTAACGGTACTCGGGCGGTCTTGCCAAATACGGAGGTCAGGAACGCCGACAAAATCATCACCCCTTTTGAGTGAATGCTACCACCAAGATCGACACTGCGTTCAATATCAATCACGTCACCTTCACCGTACGCCGTGGTGGCGGTGATTCGGTTGGGCGCACCAAACGTATAATCACTGGTACTGAGCACCGACAACGCATTGACCTGACCGATAGCCGAACCTTCCGTATGGATTAACGTAGTGCCATTGATGAAACTCTCCATCACACTGTCTTTGAGACGGCTGACCCTGAGTTCCTGATTGCGTAATGCGTCCTCAACGTGCGAGGCACGAATCATATTAGAGTTTGCCTGGCGAGCCACATAGTTAGACTCACGCAACAGGTTGGCAATGTGCGCCGAGTGCAGCGACAACTTGCCCTGATCGCTGACAATCCTAGAGCTGTGCTCGATGATGCGGGCAATCGCTTTCCGATCACAATGCAGCATGCTGTTGTCATGCACGATGCTGGAAATAAACCGGGCATAGTGCAGCTCTGAATCCGCTGTGCGCGGCATTTCGTCTTCAAAATCGGCGGTCACACGGAACAGTTCACTGAATTCCGGATCATAATGCTGAAGCAGCTGATAAGTCCGGTAATCCCCAAACAGAATGATTTTCACATCCAGTGGAATAGGTTCCGGATCCAGAGAAACGGCACCGGTCAACGTCACTTCTTTCTCCAATGAGGTGAAGCTCAGTTGACGCGATCGCAACGCACGCTTAATGCCATCCCAAACATAAGGCTGTTCCAGGACTTTGACCGCATCCATCAGCAAGACTCCACCGTTGGCCTTATGCAAACTCCCGGCACGAATCAAGGAGTAATCGGTGAAAACCGTCCCTTTAAACGTCGCAGTCTCAATGTAGCCAAACAATGAATGGTAGTTCGGGTTCTCCTCCACCACCACGGGAAACTCGTGGGAAGCTCGGCTGACCAGCACATTAACTTTATAACGGCGTGGCAGCTTTTTATCCAGCGATGCCTGGGCAATCTCACCCTGCTCGCTGCCCTCTTCCAGAAAGATATCCGCGTTTTCGACGATGTCTTTTTGCAGATCACGCAGGTAGGTTTTGATCTCCGGATATTGCGCGTAGTCTTCTTTCAATTGACGGAAAAAGTGCGTGATGACGTCCTGTGTGACGTCGTCATTGAGCTTTTTGATTTTGTCGCTGTAAGCCTCTTCCCACTCCGTCAGCTGTCTGACCATGTTACGTAAACTGACTTCCAGCTCATCGATGGTGGCACCAAAGTACTCCTGCTCTTTCTTGTTTAACGCCTCAAACGACTCTTCGGTATGCAGCTCCTCACCGTTCATGGCGATAAACTGGTAATCTCCCTGCGTGGTTAGCGTCAGGCTGATCCCTTTGTCTTTTGCCTCCCGACTGATGTTTTCCAGCTCCGCCTGCTGTTTTTGCGCCAACTGATTTTTGAGCTTTTCAGCCCGGCTGAAATACATTTCATTGTCGAATGCCAATGGAATAGCCGTCACCAGTTTGGTCATCAGCTTTTCAATATCCAGGCGAAACTTATTGCCTACTCCGCAAGGCAGTTTCAGAACTTTTGGCGTACGGATATCATCGAAATTTGCTACATAACACCAGTCATAAAGACCATCTACGTCATGTTTATGCCGATTCAGATAACGCAGGATCATGGTACGTTTGCCAAGGCCATTCTGACCTATGGCATAAATGTTGTAGCCTTTTTCCTTGATCGACATGGCGAACTCTACGGCCTTTTGTGCGCGCTCCTGGCCCACAATTTCATCGATAGGAGGTAATTCCTTCGTTGACTTACATGGCAAAATTTCCAGCTCAGCGACGTGGTAGAGCTGAGTAGCATCCAATCTTTGAATTGCCATAACAACCTCCTTTTTCTTGTTTTTGTCGTTGTTTATTCGCTCAGTGTAGTTGGCTTTGGTTTACAATTTAGTGACTTACACCCAAAACGGGTCTGAGTGCGCAAATAAACATCAAATTGCGCACCTTATTTCACTGAGCAGGGAAAACCTTCGAAAGTCAGTGGGAACAGTTCAGGTCAAGCCAGGAAAAAGAACGACGTAAGAAGCCTTCTGCCTGCTGACGGATGACCTCACCATGCGCCATCACGATCATACGTGGCTGCCATTCGAGTATGGTCGCAAGGTGTTCTCTTGCCTGCGGTTTACTGAACATGAAGCTCATCCTCCAGTCCAGCGGCATTTTACCGTTGGGAGCCAGAATGCCAACGCCTCTGGCTATCGCACGCTGCCAGGGCTTAAATACCGTCGGATTAAAGTTCTCAATCAAATCGGTTACGATCAAAACGCCCGATTCCGGATGATAAAACACACACTCTTGCATTGCCCGAGAGCCAGTAAACAGCAGTTGGCGTATCTCTGACGACCATGGCTTTGCCGAACTTGACTCAAGTACCCCATTGAAAAACAGATCCTCACGTTTATTTTTCAGCTCCGCCGTCGCGTATGTCTGCGCCAAGGGATAAGCGCGCTGCCAATCTTCAATGAACAGGTGATGCAGTCGGTTCGGTCCAATCAGGTAGGCAACCTCACCCAGAGCCTCTATTTGCGCTTTCAGAGACAACGTCAGTTTGATTGGGCTATGAATCCATAAACGACCATCTTGCAAACGTATCACTGTCATCCGAGTCGAATACGGCAATGAAAAAAAGGGCACCGTTCCACCCTCGACAATCCAAATATCCTTTCCCAGAGCTTCCATACGATTCCTTACGCTTTAGTTTCCGCCAGCCAAATCAATAAACGACCCTGTTGCGTAGGACGCTTCATCCGACAGCAACCAGGCGATCGCCGCCGCAATTTCCTCTGGTTGACCGCCACGTTGCAACGGGATACGTTCTTTTAAGCGATCCACACGCTCAGGCTCTCCCCCATCAGCGTGCATCTCAGTATATATGCACCCCGGACGCACACCGTTTACCCGAATGCCATGTTGCGCTAATTCGAGAGACAAACCTTTGGTGATAGTGTCCATCGCCGCTTTGGACGCCGCATAATCGATGTATTCAAACGGGGCTCCGGTGCGTGAAGCCGCAGACGAAACATTGACAATAGCGCCTCCAAAGGGCAGCCTTCTCGCAGCCTCGCGCGAGCATAAAAAACAGCTCATCACATTGACGTTCAATACATGGCTAAAACGCTCTGCGGTCATGTGCTTTAACTCGGACTGGGTGGTCAGAATACCGGCGTTGTTGACCAGATGCGTCACTTGACCAAAATGTTGCTCAGCCTGTTCGAACAGCCGAACGACATCCGCTTCTGCCGATACATCGGCAGCAATCGCCAACGCCGTACCGCCAAGGCTTGTGATCTCCGCAACTACAGCTTCAGCTTCTTGATGGCGAACCCGGTAGTTGACGACCACAGCGTACCCCTGAGCCGCCAACCTTTTGGCCGTTGCTGCACCGATGCCACGGCCACCGCCAGTGACAATCACCACTTTATTCATACTGACAGCTCCAGTTTTCCGCTCAAAATCGTCACCGCCTGTCCGGTCAGCAAAACGCGCTGTTCAGGCAGTAAGGTTACTGTCACCTCGCCACCTCGCTGCGAAGCCTGATACGCGTTCATCACAGTTTTACCCAGTCGCTCTCCCCAATAAGTGGCCAGCGCACAGTGAGCAGAGCCCGTAACCGGGTCTTCATTCACGCCCACCCACGGAGCGAAGTAGCGCGAAATAAAATCGTAGCGGCTTTCTGAACGTGCCGTGATTAAAGCACTACGCCCGGGGAACTGTGTTAAAGCATCAAAGTTGGGTTCCAAACAACGAATCGTTTCCTCATCCTCGACCTCGATAAAATACTTGCCGTCAAACAGACCGGATTGAATGACCTGCTCCGGATAGATGCCAAGATGATCAATCAGCTCATCACTCACTGTTTGATGAGTATCAATCTGAGCGGCAGGCAAATCCAGATGATACTGCTGCTCATCTAACGTGACTTTCAATATGCCGCTTCGCGTATCAAATGCCAGTTCGTCGCCTGTCTGGGCAACATGTCGCTGTCTGAGAATATGCGCTACTGACAACGTACCATGCCCGCATAAATCAACCTCAACCTGTGGCGTAAACCATCTGAGATTCATCGTATTCAGATTCAGAAACGCCGTTTCAGAAACGGCCATCTCTTTAGCGATGTTTTTCATCAGCGCTTCATCCAAATCTTCCCGAATGATACACACGCCGGCCGGATTGCCACGAAACGCCTGATGGGTAAAAGCGTCGACTTGATAAATATCCAATGCCATGATGACTCCTTGGCTGTTTATGTCTTTGACCACCTAATGTGCCCCCTCCGGCCATTTGATGGCTGAGAGTTACTCGCTGTCCAAATCAATCTGGAACTCAATACAATCGATACTGCGCCGACGCACAACGGCAAAGTTTTTGATCACCCGAACTTTTTCAAATCCGTTATTCCCCAATACTTTTTGAGAGCCCAGATTATCGATTGCTGCCATGGCGATTACCGTGTGAACACCAAACTGACGTGCCTTCTGGAGAATCTGCCCCACCGCCAACGACGCAATACCCTGACGCGTAAAGCGCTCGCCAATACGATACCCCAGGTGAGCCGTCTGGCGGAGTTTGTCCACCTGATGAAAGTTAATTCGACCGACGATCTCGTTTTGATCATTTTTGATTAACATCGGCAGAATTTCACGGGTCCTGTAGCCACCGAGAAACTCAAGAATGTGGCTACGCACACCTTCGTAACTGTAGAAGCTATTTTCACGTGGGTTGATATGGGATTCGAACCAGGCGCGATTTTCCAACTCAAACTCTAACAACGCTTGAGTATCTGACTCACGTAACAGTGTAATTTGCATAGGTTCCTTATGCTTAAACTCGTCATGTAAACTCATGAAATTAAGGACATTCACCCTAGCACAGCAATGTGGCACGTAAAAGTGTACAGACAACAGATATGAAAAAGCCTGACACAATACCAAGCGTCAGGCTGAAACATTAACGATCGTAATCAAACTTCACGAAATGTTGGATATAAGCATTGAGTCCATTCCCCGACTTCGCCAACTGCTTCATTCGCTCCACATGCTGCCGACCAGCCCGATCATATTTATAGGTACTTGGCCTGACATCGCCTTCCAACCACACCGTGATGTAATCATCACCGATCTCGTACCCGCGGATCGACGGATCATTCGTAATATCTCGATACATTCGCATTTTTTACCTCTTTACGATACGCATATACCCCATATGCTCCGTCCACTATCCGGTAATTTTGCTAAGAATGAATTGCGTTCGATCACGAAGGTCAACGCTCTTCAATATGAAGTTTAGCGCTTGTAAGTCGCCGTTTTATCATTAAGGACTCTTTCAGTGACTCAATTGATACCTATTGCATATTTTTAACACTCTAATCAGCGATTTCAAAAATTGAGTCAATCACAAGTGGTAAGTTGGCTCTGACCGAAGCGGCACCAAAAACAGAACGGGCATGCATGCCTTTTTGACCGAACACTTCCA
This sequence comes from Vibrio sp. V39_P1S14PM300, assembly GCF_009904765.1. Lineage (NCBI taxonomy): Bacteria > Pseudomonadati > Pseudomonadota > Gammaproteobacteria > Vibrionales > Vibrionaceae > Vibrio > Vibrio sp. V39_P1S14PM300. Next base: position 18,798 of record NZ_WXWP01000099.1, on the reverse strand, counting down.
CCATCAGCTCAGAGCAACCATCCAACACTCGGGGATGTTGTTCAAACTCTTCAGTTGCATTGATAAAGCCTTGAATTTTCACCACGCGGGTCACGCGACTGAGTGTACCGAGCTCTTGTTTTATGGCCGCTAAAATATCTAGCCCTGCGGCACGGGCGAACTCGTACCCTTGCTCAACGGTGTACTCACGCCCCAATTTCCCTTTGGGTATCTCATCGAATCCCGATACTGGCCCTTTTCCGGAAACATACAAAAGATTTCCTGTACGTACACAGTTACGATAACTGCCTTGTGGTTCGCTGACTGGTGGCAGTATCAGGCCTAGTTGTTCAATTTGTTGTTCTGCGTCCATAAATCCTCCTTGAAATAACGTCATCACTGAGTGCTGATCTGGCATACACACTCCGACTCAACATTTAAACTTGTCCAGCGGAAGCTTCCTGAGTCCAGGGCGACATCAGATGGATGGTTTCCTGCTCGAAGTCAATACACGCTTCCACACCCAGCGGCGTCACCAACATCGGATGAGTGTGACAACTGTCGAACCCGTAAAGAATTGGCAGCGTCTGCTCTCCCAGTACTTCTTGTAACACATCCAATGGCGTTCGTCCGGTACCTTTGTCGTCAAACAGTTCATGTTTGCCCAGAATAATGGCGCCCACTTTCTCAAACACACCACAGAGTTTTAGATGATTAAATGATCGCTCGATGTGGGCAATACTTAACAGCGAATCTTCGAGTAACAAGATGTCACCTGGTTGGATTACTGGCATAAACTCTGATCCCCAGATTCCGCTCATGGTATTGAGGTTCCCGCCAACAAGACGCCCAAAAACCGCTGCGTTGCCAAGGAATAGCCATTGGTTGTCACGCACAGGCTTTGCTTCACTTTGCGTTTCCCAATCGATCATCGTATCGGTCCAATAGGTCGGTAATTGATACTCGTAAGGCCATCTCGGCGAGTGGCAAAGCAACGACTCAAAGGATGCAAACGTCTCTTCGACCAGTGGAGGAAGTTCCCCAAACGATGCCACCAACGCCGGGCCATAAAAAGTAACCAGCCCAGTCCTGCTATAAATACCGAGCAGGAGTGCGGTCACATCCGAATAACCTATGATGATCTTCGGATCACGCTGCAGCGCTTGGTAGTCGATATAAGGCAGCAGCGCGTTGCTGTTGAACCCGCCGATCACCGACATAATACACCGTACCTCAGGGTCACGAATCAATCTATTCAGTTCTTCAGCCCGGGCCTGTATTGACCCCGAACGGTAATGGTCTGATTCACCCGTCAGGCTACCTGCTTTCAGCTTAAACCCTTTGCTTTCGAGAAAAGTTTTCGCTCGCGCAAATCGAGTGGGGGCAAATACGGTCGCCGGTGAGGATGGAGAGAAAAAGCCAATCGTATCGCCCTGTTTTAATCTTGGTGGTAACAACATAGCCGCAATAGATCCTTCTGTAATGGGTAAATGGCTGACTTATTTTATTGACAGCCCACCATCAACCACCAACGTGTGGCCGACAATATAGCTGGCTTTATCGGAGCAAAGAAACTCAATCGCATCAACGATCTCTTTGCTGCTGGCAAACCGCCCCAGTGGGACAACGCTGGAAACATCTTGTCGGATAGCCGGTATTTCCTTTGCCCGCTCTTCCCAGCGTGGTGTCCAGGTGACGCCCGGAGCCACCGCATTAATGCGAATACCGCGCTCAATGTTTTCTAGCGCCAGCGAGCGCGTTAACCCTTCCAAAGCGTGCTTCGTTGCCGCATACATGGCAGCATTCGGTGTGGGCCTGAGTCCGTTAATCGAGCTAATGTTGACGATCGCGCTTCCTGAGTTCATCAGTTCCAATTGGTAACGGAGACACAACGCATGTGACCAAAAGTCCTGTTGCAGTGTCTCCTGCAGCGCATCGGGATCAACCGTATGATAAAGCCCCCTCGAACCCAATGCCGGTGACGCATTATTGACCGCGACGTCCAACCCGGAATAATCCGACTTAATGCAGTCAAAAAGATGCTCAACTTGAGCCTGAACGGAAATATCGGTTGGAATAAACCTTACCGATTCCAGCTCCGGATGAATCAACGTCGCTTGTCGCCAGGTGTCTGAATGGCGGGCACACGTCACTACCTGATAACCTTGCCGGACAAAGCGCACGACCGCTTCCAGTCCGATCCCTTTCGTTCCTCCGGTGATAAGTGCTGTCTTCATCTTCTTCCCTATAATCTCTGTTAACGTCGATGTTATTCATTCAAAACCGCGAGTTGACTTAGTGCTTCATCACTAAAACGGTAATATTGTTTTTCCGTCACATGCTGGGCACCGATAGCGCGATAGAAGTCGCCCGCAGACGGGTTGGTTGTTTCTGCCGTCCAGTCGAGACGCCGGCAACCTTTTGCAATGGCGAGTGCAGCCAGATAGTGCATGATCTTTCTCCCAACCCTCTGCCCTCGGGCCGCCGATGAAACAAACAGATCCTTCATATACATCTGTCCTGATAATTTCGGGGCCGGATACATCAGGGTATAGGTCGCAATGCCCGTCACACACTGGTCGTTTATAGCCGCCACTACCCGGACACCAGACTCGGGTGAAAACACTTTAGTCAGCAGATAATCATGAAGCTCTTCTGCACTGGCCGCCTCTTCCCCAAAGTAGTAACGCTCTAGCTCGACAAAAATATCGATCAATGCGTCTACATCATCTTTGTTCATTTCCCTGATAATCATTTATTCCATTTCCTAAGGCGGCGGACTCGCGTCCGTAGATCTGACGCTTGTTGATCTAACGGTTGTATTTGATCTTGTTTAACTGTTCTTTGAGCTGGTGCGTTTTCTCCAAATCAATGTCATGGATATTTGCCAACGCACAAACATAATAGAGGACATCGTACAACTCCTCTGCTAAGGAGCCTTTTAAAGACCCACTGTCAGGCTGCCCTGAACGGTTTTTTCTTAATGCTTCGGACACTTCCCCAACTTCTTCAATTAACTTTAGAAAGTAGCTCTGCGGCTGTTCAGGGTCGTAATCGAACGTTTTAATATGCGCTTGCAATTCACTTATCTTCACAGGTTTTCTCTCGTTGGTTCAGACAATCCACAGGCTCATTTGCCCACAATGGCGCAATGTGTTTTCGCTGCGTATCAACACTATCTTTTACTTTGCGTCCATTACGCTCATATTGTCACAAGGAGGACAATAAGAAGTCGCAACGACTTGGACTGAATCTGCTACAGATGCCATTTCTGGCGCTGGCCGATACGGTTTGATCAAAGTTGAAAGTGCTTACAATTTTGCGACACAACGGCCAGCAAACGGGAGCAGGCACTGTAAGCGAACTACATGAATATCATTGCGAAAGTCGATCATGCCGCCGCGACTGAGAAGCAATAGCCTGATGGCTACTGAATCAAACGAAATACCAGCTCGCTAAAATCCTCGTCGTGAGTCGACACTTGGTACCCAAGCCTGAGATAAAACGCCAGGGCGCGCTGGTTACAGTTGAAACACGACAGACAAGCTGACTGATTACCGATTTAACAACAGCGCCAGCTCTTGGGACGACTTGGTAGGCACAAATTCAGTCACATCATAATCGGCTAAGGCATGCTGGTAGAAAGGATCTTCAGCAAGCACAGCATCGAGCATTTCACGGCTCTGTGCCAACGCGAGAATCACACCGCCCGTCCGGGGTACTTTGCGTCCCGAAACCAGAAAGTGACCGAGCTCATACTGACGATCAAGGTATGCGATATGATCGTCTAAATGCGACTCCACTTGCTCCAAGTTGACTTTATAGGTTATTGAAACCACAAACATTCCGTTGCTCCCTGCGTTATTCTTTTCGTCAGCTGTGTAGTATTGCCATCCACTCGCAATGAGACCGACACTTTTCTATTTTAATTTCAAAAGATTGTCTTGGCCGCACACAGCCCAAGGCGTTCATACGACTCGCAACTCAGGCCATAGATTGTGCCAGCCTTTGGTCTGGATCCGTTGTTCAAACAGAGCACGTTCACGTTTTGGATTGTAGGTAATCCTCAATGCAAACAACGAAGCAAGACCAAACACGGACACGCATTCAAATTGATTGTCACTGTTGAGTCTGACCGCAACCGCCGTCTCCTGCTCAGGCCAGTAGCTCATCGCATCAATAGCGCTCTGATAGGGACGATCCCCATTGCGAAGGTGCATCCAGGCTTGATTACGCACTTGCCAGTTGAGTATAGGCAAGGCGTGTTTCAGTCGAGCTTCGTGAGCCAGATGCGCGTCAGGGTTCGTTTCCAGAGGATCAAAATAGATCACATCGACATCGTTTAGCGCGGTTGACCGAGGTTTGGCGTGCAAATAATCCCAAACCAAATTGCGTACAAAGCCAGCCGCCAGATAGCATTGAGGCAACTGAAGTTGCTTAACACATTGCAATGCTTTTAGCCGCAACGCATCTCGCCTGACAAGAGACTCAACTGTTTTCGAATAAGCGTTCAATGAGTTTGCCAATCAGCCCGTCATATTATTTAGCCAACTGTTGGGCACTTGTATCGCCACAACCTGGCTAGAGCAACAGAGTTCGCCTGCAGAGTAGAGCTGGCAAGTTAATGTCATCTTGCTGCCTTTTATTTCATCTATCTCGGCAACCAATTCCACTTCTTGTTCAATGCGTACCGGCTTAAGAAAAGTCACATCAAGTTTCCCGGTTACATACCAGATCGTCTCGCCGGTCCCGATTTCCCGCTCCTGCAATTGATAGCCCTTCGCTATCGCCGTACATATACAATGGCAATCAATGATGGTCGAAATGATACCGCCATTTAAAAACTGAACGGGCCCCGCACAATGATGAGGTGAAGGCACAAACCTACACACCGATTTGTTCTCATCAACCCAGTGACTTTTGATTTGCAAACCGAGCGGGTTTTCGGGGCCACACCCAAAGCAATGATTATTTGGAACTAAATCCTGAAAAGCGTTTCCCTGTTCCATGCCGACTCCTGAAATCTAGTTTGACCTTAACCGATTGAGATCATGATGCACGATTCTATCCGCGCGCCTCTGACCACACCGCGAACTCGTTACCACTGGGTTCTGTGAAATGGAAGCGACAGCCACCCGGAAAATCGAAGACAGGACGCGTCACTTGACCACCATGCTGAGTCACTTTAGCCAACGTCGATTCAATATCAGCACTATAAAACACCAGCAGTGCCCCACCTGTGCTGGTTTGATTGCAAGTCTCTGCCCGAAAAAAACCACCATCCAAACCTTGGTCTGAAAAGGCGGTATACTCGGGGCCATAATCCACAAACGCCCAGCCAAAAACCGCAGAAAAGAAAGCCTTCGTGGCGGCCAAGTCTTTAGCTCCAAACTCTACATAATTCAGTTTTTCATGTTGATGCATGCATTCGCCTCCTTTCGGCTTCTCTGGTCGTCAATCAATACGATGTGCACTATCGCGCAAGGAGTACATGATTGCCGGCTCCTTCTACCCTCTCCAACACTACACCTAAATCATTAAAAAATGCCACGCGTCGCGAATCCTAATTAACGATTTGTTACTGGCTTCACGTTGCACTGCAAGGCAATTAACCGACATACACCGCCTTAAAATAAGCGATTCGTTCAAGCGTCATTCTTACTTTACATTCCTCAATCTGAACGGCTTGCCAGGGAGATGGTGTTGAAGAAAGGCCACTGAATCGACACTGAGCGTCTCTGAATGTTAACCATGCGCGCTGAGCCGCCCGAAAAGGCTTCACCAAGTCTGTCTTTTCCCATGTTTTCCTTAAAGCGGTTTCTTCTTCTTTAACTCTCTTTAACGCTTCCAGATAAGTTCGATTCAGCTCTTTGTCGGCAATATCCATTTTGTCCACAGCACACAGATAGCCAGCGGTCACGCCACCACCTTTCACGGTACACGGATGTTCAATCTTATCCGATGCCATCGCGGCCCCCGTTAGCAATAACCCGATTAACAACCACTTTTTCACTTTTTTATTTTCCTATTTAACGCTTGATTAAGGCGCGCGTACATCCTGCCGATTGTTTCACTGTCAGGTCACTGGAACACGGACATTAACAGTTCGTCAGACAGGCGTTTGTACCGTATTAATTTTGAGCCAGAATGCTTGCTGACATGGATTCGTGAAGCATTTTTTTTGCGGTGTCACTCTCAAGCTGTCGGGCTGAGCGATCACTTGGTAAGTGATTCAGACAATCCGTCTTCACTTGGGCATCGCGTAGCTTTTACTGACAAATTCCGTCTCCGCCACATCATGAATACGGTTGGTGTATGAGGCCAGTGCGTAAAGAATATTCGCCAGCAAGTTGGCATACTTAAACAGAATGGGCGCAGGCGATTTTTGGCCCGAGTGTTCCACCGCCACTAAGGCACGAACCACCTTCTTTGCTTGCGTACGGCACAAGTGCAGCTCTCCTGCGATCGGATGCCCGCCAGGCAACACAAATCCACGAAAACCGCCTTCCAGAATCTGACAGAGATGCTCATAGTCGCGATGCAGTTCCTTGAGCGTCTCCTCAAAAATGGCTAACTTGCCGCGCACAGAGCCATTGAGATGGTATATGTGCGGCTGCATGCGGGTCAATATTTCCCGGCTGTGCTCGTCCAGCTCCATACTCAACACTTTGCCCACACGTGTACACAGCTCGTCCGCCGCAATTTCAAAATCACACACTGGGCTGTCTTCATAAATAAACGGGTAACACATTTCACCATGCGCTTTGCTTATCGGTTTCACGGTGATCAACTCCAGATAAAAGAAAAGGGAGCATTATAGCTCCCTTAGAAAATGATTAATAATAATCAGCTGTTAGACGCTTTTTTGTGGCCTTCTTGCAGATGCACAAAATCAACCAAGTCATCCCCTGATACCTGATACGCCTGCCCAAAACCTTTCACGAACAAACCACGTTCAGCTTTGAGGTTGAACAAGACAAAATCCTGCAATTGACTTAACCCTTCGACAATTTCGCCAAAACGTTCCTGCATTTGTCCGATCACTTGCGCCCACAGTAGTGAATTACGTTCTACCACGCTGGCAATTGCATCAAATGTCAAACGCTTGCGAGCAAACAACTGTTTTGAGCTCTCTTCATCTTCGATCAACATCAAAGAGACATGCGGATTCACCTGGAGGTTTCTTGCGTGACGTGCTATCTCTGAAATCAGCACGAAGTAGCCTTCCTGATTTTGTACAAACGGGGCATAACTCACATTAGGGCGCCCCTCTTCATCCACTGTCGCCAGTTGAATGGTTTTGCGTTGCTGACGAAACTCCTGAATTTCCGGTCCAAGGCGTCCCTGCAAACGCTCTTGTTTTATTTGCTGATCCATGGCTATCTCCTGACTCTCTCAAAGATCGTTCTGTTTTATTTCTGCTTGTTTTTGTTTAAATCGCGATACTTGTTGCGGAATCAATTCACGCTTGTCATCCCGCCCCAGGTACACTTTGAAAATGTTGTTGCCGTCTTCAGAAAAGAAACCAAAATAGTGGCTTTCTCGCCCCATGAATGGTTTGCTGACTAACGCGATATTCTTAATATTGTCGAGTTGAAGATGGCCATGAAGTTCCCCATTGCGCCCCATCAAGTTGTAATAACCGCGTGCAAGCTTACCTTTTGGAAACGGAGCTTTCACTTCAAAAATCGAACCGAACGAATGCATGATAGTCGTCACCGGCCCGTAACTGACCAGTTCTTCTAGAATCGATTGTGCCTGTTCACCTGCCATCACGGCGACCATGTCATCCGGCAACGCAGCAACCACATCAAACTCCGATACCTTCAATTGCTGTGCAATGGCCGCTGGGAGCAGTTTCGGTTCATCTTCGATCACCTGAGCGACCTGTTGTTTTAATGTATTCATAGTTATTCCATTAAGAGGCCACCAAACATGGCTTCATCGTGTTTTGATAAGTATGAAGCAGAATCCGGATACAAGCCTGCGTCAAAGTGACAGACCAAAAACCACCCGCCAACGTCAGGCTGAGATAATCCTTTTCAAGCTTTGCCAGACCAAGGCGATCCCAGTGGACGAACAGAGGATGCAGTAAACCAAAAAGGTTCACCCCAAACACCTTTGGTAGCGCGTAGCGACGCAGTACACCACTGTCGAAAGCCGCTTTTAAAGCGGCAAATACCGATGCCAAGTCATGCTGTTTACTGAGCATCATCACTGGCATCTGTTGTGTCTCAATCGCTTGCAGATAGGCTTGAAGATGACGATGCTGCATGACACTGTAGCCGCCAAGCGTACCGCCCGCACCACAACCTAGCGGTAACACGTCAGCCGACGTTTTGGCCAAACTGTTATACAAACTGCGCTCCCGGTTGTCTCGAGCCCAATGATTGACGCTGAGTGGCCGAAAATGATGCTGGCGCATAAACTCAACGCCAATTTTATACAGAAGCGCTTTCTCCGTGGAGCTTGCCGGCGGAGGTAACTTACCCTTTTCCACCAAATTCAACATCGGCGCGTCTCCGCCGACCACTAACTGATACAAGTCCAGTCCATGAGCCCCAGTCGAGAGAAAATCGTGCAGATCCTGCTCAAAGACCTCAGCCGACTGATGCGGCAGTCCGTACAAAAGATCGATAATAATTAATGCATCATCGCGGGCACTTAACTGGCTCAAACGTTCCAGCACCGTATCTCGATCATCCAGTCGTTTAGCACTGCGTCTGACCTTAGTATCAAAACTCTGAACACCAAAAGAGAAACGGTTAAATCCGCCTTCGAGCGCCCTTTCAAACATTTCATCACTAAAACGATTGATTCGCCCTTCCAGGGTAATCTCGCAATCAGACGCAAGTGGAAACGCGGATCGTATCCTCTGACCCAATTGCTGTATCTGTTCTGAAGACAGATCCGTTGGCGTACCACCTCCAACGTACACCGCCTGAAATACCGCGGACTGTGTCCAGGCGAGCTGGGACTTTTGTTCGATTTCCAACATCAGAGCATCAAAGTATTCATCGACTAAACGGCGACTTGCCGCGTTCTGGAAAAAATTGCAGAACGTACACCGCACACGACAAAAAGGAACATGGATATAGAGACAGCGCTTGTCACCGGCACGACCCGGAGTTTGGTACAGCTTGTCTAAAACCGTAGTTGAACTCTGCGGCGACACCATCGAACTTCCGCCACCAGCGTGAGCGGAGTGCTTCGCATCGAAAGCAAATCGGAGTGGATCGTCGGTATGACGTCCCAAAACCGATTCATCAAAACTATTTAAGTCAATCTTCATATACAATCCTGCAATGCCCTTTATTCAAGGGATTCAGGCTTCAATCTAGGTGCTGGTTCGGGATCATAAAAGCACACAAATGAGAATGCAATTGATAATTGATATTATTTAGATTTTAAATAATAATCTGCTCTGTGTGTTCAGCTAGTCAACAAAGTGGAGAAAAAAGTGAGCCTGACAAGGTATGCAATTGCTGGCGGTGTGTCTTTGATCGCGCATGCTGCTCTACTGTTTGTCACCCAGGAACCAAAAGCGTTGGCAATGCCCGCGGGTAGCCAGTCGACATCTGTTGCGATAAATTTTGTTGCTGCCCCGCCTCCCAGCCCAGCATCCGACGCCATACCCACTGAGGCTCCAGAGACTGTGCAAGCGGCAGCGGAACTGACGTCACCGACGAAAAGTGTCGCCAAGAAACCGGCGGTGAAGAAACACGTCACAAAGCCAATCAAATCAAAGCCGGCTCAGGTTAAGTCAGCTAAGCCGGCAACAAAGCAACAACCAAAAATACCTGAGCAGGAAACACCACCGACTCCTCCTATCGACAACGTGAAACCTCAACCGGCGACACAAGGCGCATCCAGTGAACCTGTCATGGTACAAAAACCATCGTTTGTCACTCGGCCGGTCGCCCCGCATTACCCTCGTCTGGCACAAAAACGGGGAATTGAAGGCGTGACAATGTACGAGGTATGGCTGGATGAAAATGGTAATCAGGTCAAACAAGTATTGATTGCTTCTTCCGGAGAAACACTACTGGACAAATCGGCACTCAATGCCATCAAACAATGGCGGTTTTCCCCCCACATCATTGCGGGGCAGAAAGTCGCACACCGAGTACAAATTCCCGTTCGTTTTAAGTTGGATTAACCATGGAAACCTTTGCTCAATTACAGCAACAGCTTGGCCTGATGACCTGGCCATTGCTCGTTTGTTCCGCTCTGACCGCAATGATTATTGCTGAGCGCCTGATCCAAGTCGCGATCAGTTTCTCAGTGGGAAAACGCGCGGTTCAATACAAACTCATGCAGCTTTCACCGCAACACCATCAACAGTTGGACGAGCTAGCAGAAGCGCTACTTCCTCGCCGTCCCTTACTGTTTAAGGGAGTCGGTATGTTGCTGACACATCGCCATGTAGAGAAAACGCTAAGAGAAGACGCCGCCGGTATCTGGCTGCAAGAGCAGCGTCACCAACTCCATTCAGGTTTGCGATTGTTAACCTTGGTTGGTGTGATCAGCCCATTACTGGGCTTGCTCGGAACTGTTCTTGGCCTGATCGAGATGTTTCAGGGCATGGCCGCATCTTCAGGCAATGTGACCCCAAGCGATCTGGCCGATGGACTAGGCATCGCCATGTTCACCACCGCTGCCGGTCTTTTGATCGCACTGCCTGCTATTGTTGCCGCTCAGTTACTGGGATTATGGGCAGACCGTGTGATGGCCAAACTCGAGCACACACTGAACTATGTCAACCTTTGGCTTGAAGGCGTCAATTTGGCCGGACCAATCCCGGCTCAGACACATGACACAGCGATGAATTCCCCGGTGGCTTCACAATGATTAAAACTGGGCACAACCACACGTCCTTCAGTATGACGCCCGATTTAACGCCGCTTCTGGACATTATTTTTATCGTTATGGTGTTTCTGATGTTGACGGCAGCCGTCAAGCTGGACTCGCTGGACGTGAGCCTGCCAACCACCGATTCCCCAGTCTCTGCCGCCATCGACAGCCAATCCATGACCATCAATATTCTTAATGATGAGCCACATTGGGCTATCGATGGTCAGACATACCTCGACTGGGAAAACTTTACGCTGGCGCTGTTGGAACAACACAGTTCCCAACCTCGACCGATCGTCATCGGCGCCGAGAAAACGGCCGATATTCAATACCTGGTCAAACTGTTGGCTTACCTGCAAGAAAACGGCATTCAGGCGACCCAATTACTCACCGAAGATTCTAAGTAAACGAGATTTTTAACATGTTACCGCTCAAACCTTTTTTCTGCCTTGGCGCCTTAGCGTTGAGTCTGCTCTCCCCAATCACCGCGTCTGCCAACGAACGCATCGTCAGTGCAGGCAGTGCCGTCACTGAGTTGATGGTTGCGTTAGGCGTGGATGATCAACTTGTCGCTGTGGATGTCACTAGCACACTACCAGGGAATACAACAATCCCCAAGATAGGCTACCATCGCCGCCTGTCTGCGGAAGGTCTGCTGGCCTTGTCCCCTACACTGCTGATTGGATCGGATGAAATGGGGCCTGGCTCCACTTTAGAGCAGCTCAAATCCGCTGGCGTACGTGTTGAAATCGTTAACACTCAGACCAGCACTGCGGGACTTTTAGCGCGTGTTGATCAAATTGCCACTCTGACCCACAGCGAAACCAGAGCCGAAACGCTGAAAAAAGATCTCCAACAGCAGCTCGATGCTCTGACACACCAACCGTTAAATACCCCGAAAAAAGTCCTCTTCCTGCTAATTCATGAAGGCCGGGCAGCTAACGTGGCTGGCAAAGATACGACGCCAGACGCCATTATTCGCCTGGCGGGCGGAATCAACCCGGCAGCTAGACAGCTAACTTCGTACAAACCGCTCTCGATGGAATCTATGGTCGAGATGCAACCTGATGTGATTCTGGTGAGTGGCCGTAGCTACGACAAGTTAGGCGGCGCTGACGCGATCCTCAAGGCGATGCCGATGCTCGCAGCCACCCCGGCGGGTCAGAACAAACAGATCCTTACCATCGACGGGCATGCATTGGTTGGCGGACTGGGTTTAAAGAGCCTGGCCGAAGCCGAACGACTGCATCAACTATTGTCAAAATAAGGCTCAATCATGTTGTTGAGACGACTTCCTTTGAGCGTGACACTTGGGCTATTTTCGCTGATGTTGGCGATAACATCCGTCTATTCGATCACCGTCGGCCCAATGCAGATCGGGTTCACCGACAGTTTGTACAGTCTGCTTGTGCGCTCGAACACACTTCCAGCGCACATAAATCTGGTGATCCATGAAATTCGCTTCCCACGCACCATTTTGTGTGTATTTGTTGGCGCAACGCTGGCTCTGTGCGGCACGGTGACCCAGGGCCTGTTTCGCAACCCGCTGGCAGAACCGGGCATCATTGGCGTATCAGCCGGCTCCGCGTTAGGGGCAGCGACTGCGATAGTCCTATTTTCCGAACTGGCGCAAGCCTATCCTGTCCTGATGAACATCACCGCGATTCCGGTATTTGCTTTTTTAGGCGGAGCCCTGACCACGGTTATCGTTTACCATCTTGGCACATCTAAAACCGGCACTTCCGTCACCATTATGCTGCTTGCCGGCGTTGCAATCAGCGCTTTATCAGGGGCGGGCATCGGTTTTCTTAACTTTCTCGCGGACGATCAAATGTTACGTGATCTGACACTCTGGTCGATGGGTTCGCTGGCTGGTGCAAGCTGGTCTTCCATAGGCCTGGCGGGCACCACCTTCCTACTCTTAATGGTGCTATTTTATCGTCACGCCCGGGCTCTCAACACTTTATTGCTCGGTGAAGCGGAAGCTCGTCATCTTGGTATTCCGGTACAACGTCTCAAACGCCACCTGATTTTGCTCACGGCGGTCGGTGTCGGCGTGACCGTTAGTGTATCCGGTATGATAGGTTTCATTGGCCTGGTGATTCCCCATCTTGGACGTATGTTAGCCGGACCGGATCATCGCCGTTTGCTGCCGCTTTCTGCACTGATGGGCGCACTGTTGCTGACCGGTGCAGACATGGCGTCTCGCGTCGTTCTTGCGCCTGCCGAATTGCCAGTCGGGATTATTACCGCATTGATTGGGGCCCCCTTCTTTCTCTATCTTCTGTTTCAACAAAAAGGACGAATTCTGTAATGCCACAAGTGGTTCTGAGTGTTCGCCAAGCCAGTGTGCAATTTGGCAAGCACACCATACTGGATAACATTGATCTGGATATTCGCGCCGGTGAGGTTACTGCGCTACTCGGGCCAAACGGTGCGGGAAAAAGTACCTTACTCAAACTAATGTGTGGTGAGATTAACTCCGATAGCCCTCTCACCTATTTTGCTCAATCTTCATCACAATGGCCGTCTCAAGCGCTGGCCCGTCACTTGGGGATATTGCCTCAACACAGTAGCTTAAGTTTTCCTTTTCTGGCTCACGAAGTGGTCGAGTTGGGCGCCTTACCGTTGAACGTCGGTCACGCCGAAAGCCGGGATATCGCCATGCACTACATGCAGCTGACCGATGTTGCGCACCTCGGAGAACGGCTATACACCTCGTTATCTGGCGGCGAAAAACAGCGGCTGCATCTCGCCCGGGTACTAACCCAGTTACATCAGAGTGGAGAGCGCAAAATCCTGATGTTGGATGAACCGACATCTGCCCTGGATCTCGCCCACCAGCACAATACGTTGCACATCGCACGTGAGTTGGCCACTACACAACAGGCTGCGGTCATTGTGGTGCTGCATGATTTGAATCTGGCCGCGCAATACGCAGACCGAATGGTGATCCTCCATAATGGCAAGCTGGTCGAAGATGCCGCGCCCTGGGAAGCGCTACAACCCAAACTGCTTGAGCGGGTATACGGCTTCAGCGCCATGGTTGCTAAACATCCCACGCTCGACTTTCCAATGGTTTATCCCGCCGCTTAATGCACAAAAAAGCCCCGCTCATCTGAGCGGGGCTTTTTCTTAATTCTGCAAAGAATTATGCTTCGGTGCGACGGCCGCGGCTATGACCACGTTCACCACGATGGTTACCACGGTGATCGCCACCACGATTGCGATCGAAGCGACGTTCGCCTTCGCGACGACCACCTTCACGGTTGCCGCCTTCACGGCTACCACGGAAGTTGCCATTGCCTTCGCGATTACTACGGAAACCACCGTCACGACGACCACCATCACGACGTCCGCCTTCGCGACGACCACGTGACTCGCGGAAATCATCAAAGTCACATACCACAGCATCCACTTGCTTCTGACGAATGCGTAATTTGCGTAGCTTGTTCGCTACATCTGAAGACATCGCTTTAGGCAACTGAACGTAAGTCTCACCACGATCCAGCTTGATGGCACCGATAGAGCCTTTAGTCAGGCCAAGTTCATTTGCCAGCGCACCGACAATGTCTTTAACCTGAACGCCTTGCTCACGGCCAACCTGGAATTGATAAGTATCCCATTCCTGGTTACCGAACTCACGACGACCACCGTTTTCACGACGTTCACGACGACGCAACTTATCACGCTCAATCGCTTCGATCATCGGATCTTCACCGATGTAGAACAATGGACGTTTGCCTTGCTGACGCTTCAGCAGAATGGCAGCCAGAGTGGTTGCATCCAGTTCTAGAGACGTCTGCAGTTTCTCTACCAGATCAACGAACTTCTCTAGTGCTTTGTGTTCTTTTTCCGCTTCCAGTTCTGCACCCAGTTTTTCCAGGCGAGATTCTGCCACTTTATCGCGATGTGGCAGTTGGATTTCTTCCATTGAAGACTTCGTCACACGCTCGATAGTGCGTAGCATACGGATTTGGTTGGTACGAACCAGAAGGATCGCTTTACCTTTACGTCCTGCACGGCCAGTACGACCGATACGGTGGATGTAAGACTCAACATCAAATGGAATATCGTAGTTAAATACGTGCGTAATACGTGGCACATCAAGACCACGAGCAACGACGTCAGTTGCCACCAGAATATCGATCACACCTTGTTTGATGTGGTCAACGGTACGCTCACGCAAGGATTGCGGAATGTCACCGTGCAGTGCTGCTGCTTTGAAACCGCGCGCAGACAACCAGTCTGCCAGACGCTCAGTATCCTGACGAGTACGTACGAATACAATTGACGCATCCGTCTCTTCGGTTTCCAGAAGACGAGACATGGCTTCGTCTTTCTCAACGCCTTTAACCACCCAGAACTGCTGCTCTACTTTGTCTACTGTGTGGTTTTTACCTGCAACGTCGATAGTGACTGGCTCACGCAGGAAGCGTTCAACGATGTTTTTCAGCATCGGAGGCATTGTAGCTGAGAACAAAACTCGCTGAGCAGACTCTGGCGCGTGCTCCATGATATCGGTAACGTCGTCAACGAAACCCATGTTCAGCATTTCGTCCGCTTCATCAAGAACGAAAGTATGTACTTCGTCCAAGTGCAGACGTTCACGATTGATCAGGTCTTGTACACGGCCCGGTGTACCGACGATGACATGAGCGCCACTTTTCAGAGCACGCATTTGATCAACGATGGACGTACCGCCGTAGATTTCAAGCACTTTCAGACCACGGATGTTCTGACCCAAATTTTTCATTTCGGCCGCTACCTGAATCGCCAGTTCGCGAGTCGGTGCCAGCACGATAGCTTGGGGCTTACGTTGGTCTAGATCGATTTTGTTCAGCAGAGGAAGAGAGAAAGCCGCTGTTTTACCAGTACCGGTCTGAGCTTTACCCAGCGCGTCAGCGCCTTGCATCAGATGCGGAATGGCAGCCGCCTGAATTGGAGTTGGAGAAACAAAACCCATTCCGTCCAGAGCAGAAAGAATGGCGTCGTTCAGCGCTAAGTCGCTGAACTGTGTTACAGAATCTTGCATTGGGATCCCACTAAGATTATTGATTTACAAGGTCCCACGAGCTCTACCAATTCCATACCAATCCAAACAACAAATTAGAGCTGATTCCTTTCAGATGCGGATAAGTGTTAAATCGCATCAAGCCGCTAGGGACAACTAAGGGACGCGGATTATTTCGTAAAAGCACACAAAAAGCCAGAAAAAATTGAAATACATCACAATTTTTTCTCATAACTGGTAAAAACGGTCATATTTACGTCATAAGCCAAGTTTAGAAAGGGTGGCACGCCCTACGACAAACAGCAACTTTTCCGGGGTGAAAAGCACGCTTTCGGTAGTAATCCGCAGCGTCAATGTTTATAGTGTGCTGCTATTGCTGCGTCATAATCGACGTAAAATCTGAGTCGCCAACGCGACATGTCTCGCCGGCCCAAAATTAGATAAGTTTACGATGTTTCAAGACAACCCTCTGTTAGCTCAGCTAAAACAACAAATTCAGGAAACCCTGCCGAAGAAAGAAGGCACCATCAAAGCCACCGATAAAGGCTTTGGTTTCCTGGAAGTCGACAGCAAAACCAGCTTCTTCATCCCGCCACCATACATGAAAAAATGTCTGCACGGCGATAAAGTCGTTGCCATTATTCGTACCGAAAACGAGCGTGAAGTGGCCGAGCCTCAAGAGCTACTGGAGCAATCTCTGACCCGTTTTATCGGCCGCGTTAAGATGTTCAAAGGCAAACTGAATGTGGCACCTGATCACCCTCAGTTGAAGAAACAATCCCTGAAAGCCAAAGTGAAAAAAGGTCTCAAGCCAGACGATTTTGCTGAAGGCGATTGGGTGGTCGCTCACCTGACGCGCCACCCTCTTAAAGGCGACAATGGCTTCTTTGTTGAAATCTCAGAAAAGATCACCGACGCAAACGACAAAATTGCGCCGTGGTGGGTTACGCTGGCAGAAAACGATTTGCCGAACAGCGAACCGGCTGGAATCGAGAAGTGGGAACTAAAAGACGATGCGGATCTTGAACGCCTCGATATGACCCATATTCCGTTTGTGACCGTTGACGGCGAATCAACCAAAGATATGGACGATGCGCTGTACGCCAAACAAAAAGAAAACGGGGAGTTTGAGTTGACCATCGCCATCGCCGATCCAACGGCTTACATCACGCCGGATGATGAGATGGATAAGGTGGCACGTGAACGTGGCTTCACCATTTACCTGCCAGGCCGCAACATTCCGATGCTGCCTCGTGATTTGGCGGACGATCTGTGTTCACTGAAAGAAAACGAAGTTCGCCCGGCGCTGTGTTGCACGGTCACCGTAAGCAAAGATGGCATTATTGGCGACGATATCCGTTTCTTCTCTGCCAACATTAAATCTCACGCACGGCTGGTCTACGATCATGTCTCTGACTGGCTGGAGACCGGTGAGTCATCCGAGTGGTCACCAAGCGATGAGATCGCACAGATCGTGCGTGATCTGTACGCGTTTTCTCAGGCACGTGCAAACTGGCGAGAAGAACACGCTGTCGTGTTCCCTGATCGCCCGGACTACCGCTTTGAACTGAGTGAAGATAACGACGTTGTCGCGATTCATGCCGACTTGCGCCGCAGTGCAAACCGTCTGGTAGAAGAGTCCATGATCACGGCTAACATTTGTGCAGGCAGAGTTCTGCGTGCTCACTTTGAAACTGGTGTGTTCAACTGTCACAGTGGTTTTAAAGCCGAGAAAGTTGAAGAAGTCGTTGAACTGGTGAATCCACAAAGCGACCTTCCGTTCACCGCTGAAAGCATTACCACTCTGGAAGGCTTTGCCGCACTGCGTCGTTGGTTGGGCACTCAGGAAACGACTTACCTGGATAACCGTATTCGTAAATTCCAGACATACAGCGAAATTGGTAACCAACCGCTGCCGCATTTTGCAATGGGCCTGGATATCTACGCGACCTGGACATCTCCAATCCGTAAATACGGCGACATGATCAACCACCGCATGCTCAAAGCGCACGTGCTGGGCAAAGCGCCAGTGCAGCAACCCGATGAAACGGTCGGCGAAGAGCTTGCACTGCACCGCAAGCATCATAAGATTGCTGAGCGCAACGTGGCCGACTGGCTGTATGCCCGCACACTGGCCGAAGAGCCGGCGAAAGAAACCAAGTTCTCTGCTGAGATCTTCGATATTTCACGTGCCGGTATGCGTATCCGTCTGCTGGAAAATGGCGCCGCAGCGTTTGTTCCAGGCAAACTGATCGTCGCCAACAAAGAGCGTATCCAATTGGATGGTGACAACGGTACCATCGCCATCGACAAAGAATTGATCTATCGCCTTGGCGACACACTGGAAGTGGTGTTGACAGAAGTGAACCAGGAAAATCGCAGCCTGG
Source organism: Vibrio sp. V39_P1S14PM300 (assembly GCF_009904765.1). Taxonomy (NCBI): domain Bacteria; kingdom Pseudomonadati; phylum Pseudomonadota; class Gammaproteobacteria; order Vibrionales; family Vibrionaceae; genus Vibrio; species Vibrio sp. V39_P1S14PM300. The sequence continues at coordinate 564 of NZ_WXWP01000099.1, read as the reverse complement.
TGGCAAAACCGACTCAGGTCTTCGCTGAGCCGCCAAAACCGGAAGAATCGGAAAAGGCTCCGGCTGAAGCCGAATAACACATTGTCCGCAAGAAAGGCGCCGTAGGGCGCCTTTTCTTTAATTCGTATCCGGATAGGCATCAATCCCAGAACAACGACTTGGGATCTTTCTCAATTTCTCGCATCAACGCCGTTAAGTCATTACTAAACGCTAGATAAGGATACGGAACCCAGTCGTCACACCCTTCTTCCTGAATGACCGACAAATTCCATCGTTGTTGTTCTTCATCCCACAGTACTCGCGCCACCGGGTTAAAGTAATCACAGTGCGAAGAATCGAGAAGATAGTGTTGTTTGACAAACACCACACCATTATCGAGCACTTCAAAACTGGCCTTGCCCAGTTCAACCGGCAAGCTCTGATTACGGTTCTGACACACAACCTGAGCCCGGGTTTCAACCTGCCTTTGCAACAAATTCACCAAACTCATTCAACTCTCCCTAGCGATGCTGGCGTGATCACTTTTTTGACTGTATCAGCTATTTAGCCCGAGTAACATCACTT
>NZ_WXWP01000290.1:0-3357 GCF_009904765.1 Vibrio sp. V39_P1S14PM300 | reverse complement strand
AAGCCAATTCTGGCTTTCATACCGAGCACTTAACAAGAGTGCATCCCTAACAAACTAAAAGAGATTTTATTATGAACTTAACTTTTGACGTTGAGCGATTACTGCTGCCTGTCAGTGTCGATCTTCAAGATGCTTTAAACCGAGTGATCAGCGAATCAGGCAAATGGACACCCATGATCCAATCGGTGGTGATCAACTTCCGAGATTCATCTTATAGTTCGGAAAACGGCGGTTGGCACCCTGTTGAAATCAGGCTTGTTCGCCTCTACAACCAGTGGATCTTTGATTACATCACTGACTTTGCGTATTGCGGTGGTCCTTATCCCGAACTAGTTAAAGAAGTGGATTTTAACTTCTCATCTGGAACAGCGAGTTTTTCCTATGTTCCGGAGCTGCCGATAACAAGTAGTGAGGTAATGGAGTTCTACTCGATGTGGGAATCCAACTTTCTCAGCTACGTCGAAATGGGCGTGTTCGATGAGATAAAAGTCACTGTGGATTAGTCCATCGGCAACAAACCAAGTAGAAAGCACCATGTATGTACCATAAAATACTCGACTCACTTCCTAGTGACACTAAGGCTTCCCATTGTTCCATTTTAATCATGGTGTGATGGGAAGCCTTTTTCATTGGGGAAAGTTTTAGCAACGTTTACCCAATCCGTTGCCTTCGGGATTCAGAGGGGATGGCGTTGCTGGATTGCAATGGACGGTGGAAACACCAAGGAAGGGAGTCTTAATTTTAACGAGTTTGGTTGGTTTACACTGGTGTTTTGTTATTAAAAGCTCCCATTGCTATGTCTAAGCAATGGGAGCTAATGTTTAGGTTTTGCTATAGCGCGTAACGGATAGGGGTATTGAGAACGAGTTTCCATGAGATTTTCCATAGTCATCTGTTCTAATTACAGCGCCAAGAGCGCCCCTTAATTCAATGTTTATCGGTTGGAGTGAAAACATAGGTGTTTTTCAATTAACTCATATTCAGTTAACACTTTTTCGTGTCTTTGATGTGTAATGTCGACGTTATCAATGACACCATAGAAATCTTAAAAATCGGTGCATAGTGGCTCTTTCATGAAGAGGGACAGTTACGACAGAGAACAGAAACAACATTATGTATTGGTGGCTGCATTTCATCTCAACGAACCATCAACAAGCCCAACTACGTACTACAATCAGCTCAGTGCCTTCTACTGGGTTGAATCCAGATACGCTTGGAGCTCTTGCTTCAACAAGTAACGTATCCAGTCAGGTGAGAGCACCTCTGCATGAGGTAACCACGCTTTAAGTTTGCGAATTAATTCTGGAATGTTCTTGGTCTGGTGACTAACAAGCACTTGCCCTGAATCTAGTTCTTTTAACACCCTGAAGTCATCGGCATTACCTTCATTTAAGAATGCTTCCACGACTTTAGCGCTCATCTGTATAAGAACTTCAACGGGATTGAATAGTTCATCCTCATATCCGCAACCAGTCAGTTTCTGCTCAACGCTAGGGTCAGGAGAGTATTTATCCTCGTAACGCACTAACTCACGAATCTTAGCCACTCTGAGTGATTCTAGGCGGTTTCTGTGCGTCCCGACAATGAACCACAATCCGCGTTCATTCAACAGTTTGTAGCTGTGGAACTCATCATAGGTTTCCCCTTCATGGCTAAAGCTAATCACGTTTCGTCGTTGTATCGATTCGATAAGTTTCTCGAACACCGAAGCACATTTACTGATGTCCTCGACTTGTGGGTTCTTGAAGAAAAAAGGTGGTGTGGTTTTGTTGTTCAATACGCCATTGCTTAGATAGTGCTTACCCGAAAACAAAGTATCGAACCCCATGTTTAACAGCAGGAGAGATAGCTCATTATTAGTCTGTCTGCCTAAGAACTTAGGGTCTAACGAGTAACAAGCACCGTCACGTTGTATAGGTAAGTAGTTTAAACGTTCATTGAAGTCACGATTTAACGTCCTTCTTGTTACTCCAAATTCACGGCTTAAATCTTCTAGATGCAACTTCTCACCTGTATTTAAACGGGTCAGGATAATGCCAAGTCGTTTCGCTAGGGTGTCATGCTCTTTCATTCTACGCATTGTAGATAGGTCGCTCGTCAGGTGGTGTCGTGGTCGGAAAGAACCTGATTATTTCTAGCTAATTTTCATAAGGTTACTGATATTGCTATAGCTTTCATCGGTTACCTCAACGTATGCCCTCCAAGGCGTCTACTAATCATTTCAGTATTTCTATACCTGAGCGACACATCCTGTCGATCACCACTTTTAAACTATCCATCATCCACGTTAACGCTGTCTTTATTGGCGGCGTCATTACGTATTTAAGGAAAGCAACAATGAAAAAATCAATCATCCTGCTAGGTCTAACTTCGCTATTCGCATCTTCAGTATTCGCAGGTGGTACGTTCGGCGGTAATCCGGGCGATATCTCGAAAATGAAAGAACTGCTAGAGCCTCAATGGAATGGCAAGGCAGGTATTCAGAACACAGCGTCTTACGGAGTTATCGTGCAATGGAAAGCGGATGTCTGTGGAACAATGAATGGTCATGTCACTGATGCGACTCAATGCAGTTTAGATACTCCGAAAGACAAAGCGCAATAAGTTTCGTTGCGAAGCTTGGCTCAAGATACATCGGTTTCGAATTGGACTCTCTAGACCGAGTATCAATGAGCTTCGCAACACCCTATTACTTCAACCAACAAACAAAAGGAGCCCTAACATGGCGATTAAATCAATTACAACGTTAGTAACTACTTGTCCAGCATGCGGTGAACGTGCTTACGATGATGGTAGCTGTCAGGTGTGCGGTCACTCTCACTAAGCAGTATTTGTAATTATTCAAGGGCGGTATCGAAAGGTATTGCCCTTTTTCATATCTATAGAAAAGAGAGCAAATCATGACTAATGCAAAGTATTCAGAGTCACAGTCAGACCCTATCAAGGGGGTTAAAAGCAGAACAGGTACGGGATTTAAAGCTGCTCAACTGGGTGGTGCTATTGGATTTCGATTTGGCGGTCAATATGGAATGATAATTGGCACTATTTGTGGTTTTTCAGCAGGAATATTACTTGATGAGTTGTTAGAGGACTAGAAAGGGTTGAGGTGTTAACGTCTTGGTTAACACCTCGATGTAGGCAATTCTTGGCAATAAATCTGGGTAAGGTCTGGTCAATAATACAGGCATATTTTTTTTCTTTTAGAACATGTTACGTCCCATCACTTCATTGATGGTTTCTTGCAGTTTTTCAGCGGTTTCCTTGTAACCAAAGGAGTTTCGTTTTGGTTCATAAGCGTGGAATAAATTATCAGGTAACTTACGCATTATCATACCTAAACGAGGGATTTTACCGTGT
>NZ_WXWP01000388.1:0-3370 GCF_009904765.1 Vibrio sp. V39_P1S14PM300 | reverse complement strand
GCGCCCTGAGTTCGCCAGTCGCTTTGGCTCAGGAGGATGTAAAAGGTACGATTTATCTCACTTTTGACGACGGACCAATCAATGCGTCACTGGATGTGATTAAGGTGTTGAACGATGGCGGAGTCAAAGCCACCTTTTACTTTAACGCCTGGCATTTAGACGGCATCGGTGATGAAAATGAAGATCGCGCTCTGGAAGCGCTCAAGCTGGCCCTGGATTCCGGTCACATTGTTGCCAACCACAGCTATGATCATATGATCCATAACTGCGTGGAAGAATTTGGCCCACAGAGTGGCGCCGAATGTAATGCAACCGGTGATCACCAGATCAATTCGTATCAGGATCCACTCTATGACGCCGCCACTTTCACTCAGAATCTGACGGTAATGGAAACATACCTGCCGGGGATAAGCAGCTACCCTAACTACAAAGGACATCAACTGGCTCGTTTGCCTTATACCAACGGTTGGCGGGTCGCCAAAAACTACCAGGCTGACGGTTTATGCGCGACTTCAGATGAACTCAAGCCCTGGGAGCCGGGCTACGTGTGCGATACCGACAATCCGTCCAACAGCGTCAAGGCGTCAATTGAAGTACAGAATATTCTGGCCAACCAAGGCTATCAGACCCATGGCTGGGACGTAGACTGGGCACCGGAAAACTGGGGGATCCCTATGCCTGCCAATAGCCTAACCGAAGCGGCGGCGTTTCTCGGCTACGTTGATGCGGCATTAAACAGTTGTGCGCCGACAACCCTTGAGCCAATCAATTCCAAAACACAAAACTTCCCATGTGGCACCCCATTGCATGCAGACAAAGTGATCGTTTTAACGCATGAGTTTCTGTTCGAAGATGGTAAACGTGGCATGGGCGCAACCCAAAACCTACCGAAACTGGCGGAGTTTATCCGTCTGGCCAAACAAGCCGGTTATGTCTTTGATACGATGGATAATTACACGCCAAACTGGCAGGTCGGTGTAACCTATCACCAAGGCGATTATGTCCTGCACAACGGGACGGTTTATCAAGCGGCCACCCCTCATACCGCACAAGCAGACTGGGCTCCTTCCGCCACATCTACCTTATGGACTAATGCGGATCCTGCAACCAACTGGCGCATGAACGTGGCTTATCAACAGGGCGATATCGTCGTCTACAAAGGGCTGCGCTATCAGGTAGATGTGGCGCACGTCTCCCAGGCAAGCTGGACACCCGATCAGGAGAACAGTTTGTTCAGCGCGCTGTGATCTGACAACCGACGTTTCACTCTAAACCTTATCAAGGCCGCACTAAGCGGCCTTTTTTTGACATTTGCGCGCCAAACAAGAGTCGATCGGATCTATCAGTCCTGCCGCCACCGCGCAGGCAACATGCCTTTACCCTAAAACGACGAAAGGCCGCTATAAAAGCGACCTTTCTATGTATGGTACCGGTGGGTGGACTGATTGGACAGGCAACCCTGCCGCCACCTCGAAGGCAACGTGCCTTTACCCTAAAACGACGAAAGGCCGCCATAAAAGCGGCCTTTCTATGTATGGTACCGGTGGGTGGACTGATTGGACAGGCAACCCTGCCGCCACCTCGAAGGCAACGTGCCTTTACCCCAAAACGACGAAAGGCCGCTATAAAAGCGACCTTTCTATGTATGGTACCGGTGGGCGGACTTGAACCGCCACGCCCGAAGGCAACGGATTTTGAATCCGTCGTGTATACCAATTTCACCACACCGGCATCTCTGGGCTATTGCCCTTTGATGTTTGGCATTATACGTAAGCTTTTGACCTGCGCAAGCAGAAAAACCTTTAATAACTATCGTTTGCTGATAATTTCGCCACAAACTGTGACAAAGGAGAGCTCGAGCCCCGAAATCTTATCTCCGCCCACCTAGTTTACAGCTATCTTCCCAATATCTATGGCGTTTATAACCTGTTAACCGTGATATCAGAAACATAGCCGTTACCGATGCTCGACACCGCGTCATGAATCATTTGGGCGGCATCTTCTGCTTGCATAAAACTGCTGAGATCTAATGACTTGCCACTGGTTTCCCAAAACTCCGTCGCCATCCCTCCCGGATAGACCGCAATAATTTTCATTGGTTTGCCCTTTAGTTCTAAACGAACTGACTCTATCAGACCTTTTACCGCCCACTTAACTGCGCAGTATGTGGACTCCTGAGCTTTCGGCTGTTGCGATGATTAGTGCTGACTTCGCCAGCCTCCTCGACAGAATCAAGCTTAAGAGATACAAGACCATGTATGGACCATAAAGAAAGAAATCTTCGTGGTCACTTTCGGATTCAAAATACCGTTGCCTTCGGGCGTGGCGGTTCTCCCCCTAACTAAACTAACAAAAGATTCTTCTTGCCACTTATTTATAGAATTTATGCCATAAGATATAATGTGCGGCTCGAATTCAATAGACTCAGTGTCATGCCAATACAACCAGCTCAGAACGAAAGCAGCTACAAATTGCGCTTAATCGACTACATTCTAGAAGAGCAACCATCGATAAAATTTGCTTCCGAGTTCCCATTTGGGTTTTTAAAAAGAAGAGCGGATTTCATATTAGTTGAGCCAGACTGCACTCATGCTATTGAAATAAAAAGCGATATAGATAATACCTACACTTTAGCTGCTCAACTAGGGGATTATCAGAAGTCATTCAACAAAGTATCGGTATTAATCAGTGAAAAGCATTACGGCGTGATAAAAACGTTAGATACAAATATAGGTATTTTGATATTACGTAATGGAGAGGTTTATCAACAAAGAAAAGCAAAAATGAGAAAGCGCTTAGATCGAAAGCAAGCTTTAGACCTTCTCAATACGTCAAATCTTAAATCACTAAGTAACTCCAAAGGAACGCGCTTCGATATGATAAACGAGTTAGCCAGTTCACTAACTCTAAAAACAATCAACCATCTCGCTTACGAAAGTGTCAAAAATCGAGTCGAACCAGTGTACTCATTGTTTTTAAAAGAATACACAAAGCCAGCCTCGGCACACGACCTAGAGGTATTGGCAATGAGACAGGTAACCCTGTAATTACGTAATGGTTTAACCTCTAACCATTCTAGTCATGTGAATGTTAGAGCGTACAGAGATCCAGTAAGAAGGACTTTTACCGTTTAATATTCCATTTGCAGCATCATCAATTTCATTACACCCCCAACAGTCAATACGGTTCTTGCTGTAGTTTGGATCAGCTACGATGTTAGAAGCACATACCTCATACCCCCCGTCTTCACGTCTACACCTCTCAAACAATACTTTGCTGTCATAGGGATAGTCAATCCGTGGTATCCATATCATTGGTCTAGCCTCTCCACGGTAAGGATGAATACATGCATAATCACCGTATTGTAAAT
>NZ_WXWP01000052.1:0-3386 GCF_009904765.1 Vibrio sp. V39_P1S14PM300 | reverse complement strand
GTTCAGATCATTTCATAAAAAGCCATGACCCTTGCACAAAAAATGTCTTAACTGTAAACCAACTTCCCAAGAACCTTCGATAGGTAAAAATCCGACAGTACTCTATGGTTCAATAAATTGTAATAAAAGAGTGGTAAACGTCGTATATCGACATCTTTAATCCAACTGGACTGGTTCATGAAAATATTATTTGTGTGCAAACATAATGCAAGCAGAAGCATTTTGGCTGAAGCAATTGCAAACAAGTTTCTGCCCAGAAATTTCCAAATAGCAAGTGGCGGTAGCCATCCCAAAGGTCAGATTAATCCCCGTATCGCACAATACCTTGAAACACATGGTTTTGACGCTTCTAAGTTCCATAGTACTTCATGGGAAGAAAGACTGAGTTTTCATCCTGACTTAATAATCACAGTGTGCGATACAATGCACAATGAAACTTGTCCGAACTGGTTATCCGCAGGTGTCCGTGTTGCTTGGGATCTTGAACCATTACCAAATGATGAAGCTTCAGACTCGGATTTTAACAAGCAGTGCGATAAAGTATACTCCTCTCTAAAACGAAGAATTGGAGCTCTTGCAAACATCGATTTTCAAAATCTCGATTCTGAAGAAATAAAACAGCATGTGCTCGATCTGAAATCAATGTAGATAAGTGTATACGTAACGAACTGATACTACTTCATTAACGTTTTTTACAGCTCTCGCTTATTCGATGACTTGAGGTTAAAAAATAATGCCAGCAATCGTAGCTGGCATTGGTGAACAAATCTGCTTAGTTTTATTTATTGCTGAGCCAGTTTTTGATTTGTACCTATAGGCAGCCAAAACGAAATAATGGTCGTTAATGCTAAGAAGGCAAAGGATACCCATAGACAGGCTGAGAACCCCCACATTTGGAACACCCATCCAGATAGAATCGTCCCTATCAAGCGCCCCATTGCGTTTGCCATGTAGTAGAAACCGACGTCCAGAGACACACCATCGCCCTTGGCATAGCTGACAATTAAGTATGAGTGCAGTGATGAGTTCACAGCAAACACAGCACCAAAAATCATCAATCCAACGACAATAACCACTTCTGGGTGCCATTGCTGCTGAACACTGTAAGCAATTACGCCAGTCACTATAGACAATACCAACGCCCACACTATCGCGGCTTTACCATCTGGAGTATGCCCCGATTTACTGCCTGTTATCTTTGGTGCAATTCCTTGAATGATTCCGTAACCGATCACCCAAATAGCCAGGAATCCACCTACGGCGCTATGATCCCATCCAAACACAGATCCCAGATAGATAGGCAGTGCAATCACAAACCAAACATCACGCGCACCAAACAGGAACATACGAGCAGCGGATAGAATGTTTACGCTGCTAGATTTGGAAAAAATTTCAGAGAACTTAGGTTTATTTTTCGCTTTGCCCAGGTCGGATTTAAGGCTAATCACACTGCCGATAAAGACCAGTAAAAGAACACCAGCCATCGCAGCTACCGCATATTGGAAGCCAATCATCGATAACAACGCACCACCTAAGAAAAATCCTGCACCTTTTAGCGCGTTTTTAGAGCCTGTAAGTATGGCGATCCACTTATACAATGCTCCTTGCGCATTCTCTGGCACTAAGGTTTTGATGGAGCTTTTCGCACTCATTTTGTTTAGGTCTTTGGCAATACCTGACAAGGCTTGTGCCGCCATGACCCATGGAATCGAGAGCCAACTTGCAGGGACAGCCAGCATTGACAGAGCGATGATTTGCACTCCCAAACCGATATTCATCGTTCGGTTCAACCCAAGACGAGCACCTAGCCAGCCACCGATGAGGTTAGTGACGACGCCAAAGAATTCATAAAAAAGAAACAGGGAGGCGATCTCTAAGGTTGAATACCCCAAATCATAAAAATAGAGCACCACCAACATGCGTAATGCGCCATCGGTAACAGTGAAGTTCCAATAGTTAAATGTGACCAACATGTACTGGCGGACATTTTGGTTGAGTTTAGACAACATATTCACTCTCTTTAAAAAAAGAGCCGCCTAAGGCAGCTCTTCAAGGCTTCTATTGATTAGCAAATTGGTGGATGTACTCAACTTGTACATCTTTAGTAAACGCGCCAGGTCGTAATGACTGGACATGAGTGATGATTTCTTGCAACTCCCAGCCTTTCTCTAGCAAGAGATGGGCGGCAAGCAAACCAGTACGCCCTGATCCTCCCATACAATGCATCGCTATCTTTTCGCCATTTTCTATAGCTTTGTGTAACGAAGGGGATATATGTTTCCAGCGAGCCAAAAACGCTTCGTTTGGTGCGCAGTCATCTTCTATTGGTGTATGGAACCATTGCAAGCCTGCTTGCTCAACAAGGTCTGGCAAGTCACCAACACCTTTTTCTTGCATCTCATGAGTGCTCAGTGCCGTAACAACGATGGTTACACCTTGAGACTTTAGTTGATCAATACTGTCACTCAGCGACGCTTCTTTAGTGCCAGGACAAGGAGTCAGTATTAACGCTGCGTTATTGTCTTCAACAGGCAGTTCCCACGTAGGATGTGTCATTGGTTTGATTCCTTATGCTAGGCCGACTTTACGAACAAGTTCTGCGGTACGTGTTGCGTAACCCATTTCGTTGTCATACCACGCATAGATTTTCACCATACGCTTGCCAACAACCATAGTCGAAAGCGCATCGACAATCGTTGAACGTTGGTCGCCTTTGTAATCAATAGAAACAAGAGGGCGCTCTTCGAAACCAAGTATGCCTTTCAGCTCATTCTGCGACGCTTCTTTAAGTAAATCGTTCACCTCTTCAGCCGTGGTGTCACGCTTAACATCAAAAATAATGTCGGTTAATGAGGCGTTAGCTAACGGCACACGCACTGCATGACCATCAATTTTTCCTTTAAGTTCAGGAAAAATTTCGATAATCGCTTTCGCAGAACCTGTGGTCGTTGGGATCAAACTCATACCACAAGCACGCGCACGGCGAAGGTCTTTATGCGGTGCATCCAAAATGGTTTGCGTGTTGGTCAAGTCGTGAATGGTCGTAAACGATGAGTGTTCAATACCAAGTTGCTCGTGAATCACTTTGACGATAGGCGCAATGCAGTTGGTGGTACAAGACGCAGCGGTCACAATCTGGTGTTTCTCTGGATCAAAAATGTGATCGTTCACACCAACCACAATGTTAGCAATCCCATCTTCTTTGACTGGCGCGGAAACAACCACGCGTTTAACACCTTGCGCTAAATACTGATTCAAAAACTCAGATTTGCGGTGTTTGCCTGTTGCTTCGATGACCACATCACAACCAGACCAATCGACATCACTGATCGCTTTTTGTTGTGAGGTACGAATAACCTGACCGTTGGCAATGATCGCAGAAGCGT
>NZ_WXWP01000342.1:0-3403 GCF_009904765.1 Vibrio sp. V39_P1S14PM300 | reverse complement strand
ATCACCCGTTCACTGCGATCTGGCAGTCAGAAGGTCAATTGTCATCTCCAACCTACCTAAAAACTGGAAAATCGCTGAGAAAGATTCCCTCACCATCACGCAACCAACCGAACATACACATGTAGTTGCAATTAGTATTCCTGACCAATTACCTGAGGTAGAAATTCTCTCTGACGAGGGAAGCCGTTATAAATTGATCTTCGCGAAATAATTGAACGAGCAAACAAACTTTTCACTATGAAATACTAGGATGATGATTAGAATTAAGGTATAAGAGACGAAACTTAAGATCTTATGCCCGTCATGCACTTTAAGACTCGCGTATCTCACAAACCGCAAGAGTCCATGGTGGCAGATGACATGCTCTCTGAACTGGATGTTGAAAATCTGGCGAGCGTCATCTGTTACTACACTCAAGATTACGACCCCAGCAAGCTCCGTATGGAGCTATCGAAACGTTTGCCTGACCATGTTCCTGTTATCGGCGCCTCGACATGCAGAGGGCTCATGACAGAAAAAGGGCTTCACTGGGGACCCGTCGTCGGACTGGCCGCTATTTACGACAGTAAGTCCAGTGCGTATGGATCTGCTCTAAGTCAGGTATACGATGATTCCGACATACCTGATTTAGTCTCCGTAACCCTGGATAAAGCGCTCAAAAAAGCGGAGCGTGAAGGCGAAGTACCAGGATTTGTCATCGCTCACGCCACTCCGGGTTTCGAAGAAAAAATCATTGATGCGATCGACTCCAAATTTCACGTGCCAGTACCAATTATCGGTGGCAGTGCCGCTGACAATGGCATCAAAGGCCATTGGTCAATATTTACGGAAAAAGCGCACACAACCCGCGGCATAGCACTTCAGGTATTTTTCCCATCAGAAAAGCTCTCTACGAACTTCAGCGCTGGTTATTCACCAACTGAATTTACCGGCACTGTGACTAAGGCCAAAGGCAGGGAACTGCTGGAAATTGACGGCGAACCCGCACAAAAGATTTATCGAGAATGGATCAGTGACCACGCCGGTGTGTCAGTACCACCACATTTCGTGTTTGAGTTAGTCACTCAGTATCCTCTGGGACGTATCGCTGGTCACGTCTATGCTCAGCCTTATTATAAATTGTCTCATCCAATACGAATCAGTCAAAAACAGGGGCTATTGCTCTTTACTGATATTCGTCCCGGAGATGCAATTACTTTAATGTCCGGTGACAGAGAGCAACTGATTAGCCGAGGAGCGCGAGTGCTCCAAGAAGCAAATAGAAAAAATCACCTGAACTCCCATACTCTGGGGATCCTCTGCATTATGTGTGCAGGACCAATGTTGTATCTGGGAGAAGACATGAAACGGGTCTACGCAAACCTCAAACATGAAGCCGCCAATACACCATTTATTTGTCCTTTTACGTTTGGCGAACAAGGCAGATTTGCCGGGGGTGAGAATGGCCATGGCAACCTGATGATTTCCGCAGCCAGGTTTTATCGCTCAAGGTGAAAGACAAAAAACGATGCAATTAGAAAACCAAGAACAATTGAGTGAACTGCTCGTCGAATTAAACAGAAGCCGGGAACGAGAAGCCAGACTGGCAGAGGAAAACAGTGCCATACTCGCAGGGATATCCAGCATTACTTGCGCGAAAAACAAACATCAGATTTTCCACGAACTGCATCGTGTTTTATTGCCTTACATCGCATTTGACGATTTTGTCGTACTTACAAAAGACAAAGACGAAGCACATTTCAAAACACTGCTGACCTCAAACAGTGTCTTTGCTAAACACGTATGGAAGAGCGACAACAAATTCAATCGTGTTCTTAACGGTGACTGTATTGTTCTGTTCCAGCCATCCACACTTAAAGAGTTCGAGGAACTCAACGCTTTTGCCAGACAAGAGATTCAGTCTGCGCTGGTCACGGGTGTCAAAGCCCAGGTGTCCCAGTTTGTCATTATGCTATTTGGCAGAAGAAAAGGGCAGTTCAGCATTCCTGTTCGTGACACCCTGTCACGTTTTCGGCCATTACTCGAGCGGGCTATCATTGATATAGAGAACAAAGAACGCCTGGAGACGCTGGTCGAGATCCGAACTCAAGAGCTTGAATTAGCTCAACAAAAAGCAGTGGAAGCCAATCAGGCGAAATCTCAGTTTCTGGCGATGATGAGCCATGAAATCCGGACCCCCCTTAACGCCGTACTTGGCCTGATTGACGTAATGCGAGCCGACTCTTCCTCTTTGCAACAACTCAAGCTGCTCGAACAGATGGGCGCATCTGCTGAGCTACTTCTGGTGATCATTAACGACATTCTCGACTTCACAAAAATTGAATCCGGTCATTTTGATCTTAATAGTCAGTGGATTGATCTACGCTCCGAATTTGATAAAGCGTTGATACACTTAAAGCAGTCTGCCAAAGCAAAAGGGCTGATATTCCAATCCGATACGGATATTGAAAGCCATCGGGACTTTTGGCTAGATCCGACGCGTTTTTCGCAAATCGTCTTCAACCTTGTGGGGAACGCAATTAAATTTACTGGCAACGGACTTGTGACCGTGTCACTTAAAGCGACAGGCGCTCAACTGATCCTTGAAGTCTGTGATACCGGAATAGGAATCGAGCCCCAAATTCTTGAGAGCCTATTTAGTCCATTCAAACAAGCAGATAGCTCGATCACGCGTAATTTCGGTGGGACAGGCCTCGGACTGACCATTACTAAACATTTGGTCAGTTTGATGGGCGGCAATATTGATGTCGAGAGTACACCAGGTTTGGGATCTGTTTTTAAGGTGTCTTTGCCTTTGCAATCCAGATGCAGAGAACGCATTCCAGAGCGTGACACGCCAAAACGCTACGAAAGTAAGAAGCAACAAGTTGTTGTGGTAGAAGATACCAAAACCAATCAAATGGTGATCAAGCTGATTTTGGAAAAAGAAGGCTACCTTGTGATCACGAAAGATGATGGTAGCGAGGCGCTGGATTTCTTTGCCAACGGCGGTCAGGCAGACATTATTCTTATGGACATCTCAATGCCAGTCATGGATGGCATTTCCGCCACAAAAGCCATTCGAGCACGGGGACTGAACACACCAATTGTTGCTTTGACAGCGCATGCGATGGAGCAAGATCAGCAGTTATGTATCAACGCCGGTATGAATGACTTTGTAGCCAAGCCAATCCGAAGTGCAGAGATAATCGAAACCATTGGACGAATTTTAGAAACAAACAATGATCGTTAATACTAATAATTGGTTTGGAAATCGTAGATTAACAAACTGATTATTAGGTATTTTATGGTAAATGCAGTTATGTTTAATCTGAGCCACCTTAAAGTTAGTAAGGGGAGCAAAACGCATCAGAATCCAAGCTAACTCATAGTTAATTTAACATAATATACATAATGCGAACTT
>NZ_WXWP01000028.1:0-3409 GCF_009904765.1 Vibrio sp. V39_P1S14PM300 | reverse complement strand
TATTGATTGTTTTTTGGAGTAAATATGGATCAATAACCACTAACCCCAATGCACGTAACATACTGATTATAAGATGGTATTACTCTACTCGATCTCGCCAGGATCTTCATCCGGAACGATGTTTAGATCCAAATGGAGTTGATTCGCGCTGCTCACCCCGGCAATTTGCTTCAACTTGTCAGGAGTCTCTTCACTGAAGGTAGCGAGGTAGTAGTAGGGGTGACCATCGTCACTACTTACCAGGTCATAATCAACGAAGTACTGCTCTACCTCTTCGAGCGTCCAGTGAACCTCTCCGGCGATAGCGATTAGGAGATCGGTGTTGTCGTCAGGGTGGTTGAGACCTTGGGGTAGAACTGACAGCTCTGCAGAGACGATCCATTTATCCTTCCAGTTCCTCAGAATGCCTGACCACAAGTTAGCTCGCAGATTTGAGCTAGGCTGGAACCTAGAAGCATTTCAGTGGATCACGTCTCGATCCCCATTTTTCAGATGAAGTACGACCTGTGCTCCCAAAGGCCACGCTTAGCAATGGACACGAACAGATCCTGATCACTTTCTACTACTGAGCTTTATAGTGAGACGGGAGATAAGCTGATCAAAACGCGACTCATAGATCGTTTTTTGATGTGACGTATATTCGGTGAGTCTGTGATTCAACAGCGCAGATTGAAAAGCAATCTAAAAACCACTTCTTGATATTTTTTGAGTGTTCCAATGATAAAGGTGGGAGACTTACTTCATCAAAAAGCCACCGAAAAGCGACTTTACGAGGCACTTGACTGCTCTATCAGCTTGATTAATATATAAGTTGTAAACTAAACGGTAGCTGGCCCAAAACAGCATTTTTCTAAATTAAAGGCGTTTGCCTTCACTTCGTAACCCTCTGGGGGACTGTCCCCTAAGGGCACTCCTCCGTCTGAAACCTATCTCCCCGGAGGAAAATCAGATGTTTATCATCACTGTGCTTGCAGCGTTCTGCTGCTGCCTGCGTTTGTGTATTCCGCAAGCGACCAGGCTTCCATATCGCGATCTGGCTGACAGCTATGTCGCGTTCCTGGTGCTCAATTCCGAGCGGCCAAATACAAGAGGGCCTCCCTCATCCGTCAGAACGAGTGCTGGATTTCCGGCTTACTCGATGCTCCACCCCGTCTCTGTCGCCGCAGGCGTAAACAGAGACGGGGGTATAGCCCCCGACGAAAGCCTTGTGCCTCAACGGCTCAAGGCTTTCGCCCCGCGCACGAATGTGCGCGAACAATACCGCCTTCGGCGGTTGGCGCGCTTCGCGCTTCCTTTCCAGAGAATGACACGACAGTACCAGCCGGATCTGCTGGCAGTTTGTTCCGTCGGAACAGACCAGCCAGTGGAATGAGTAGTTCGCTCCATAGCAGTACCGCTCGTATGAAATGACCGTGGGCAACGGTTTATCTGCCCTGTGCCTGGGCGAGATCCCCAGTGTTGGCCTTAGCATGCAGAGCTAATCAAAAACTGCGTTTCACTTACCACCGAGTACGGACGGGCCAGCAACACGTTGATTAACAAGATCATAAGGAGCACACGATGCGCTCAGAGCGGACTAATCCGGATTCACGGAATTTTGGTCTCCGAAGTCGCGATATGGGCAAGGCAGGCCTGAACGCACTGAAGGAAGGTATGAAGAGTTTCCAGTCCATAGCCACGATCCACGACCGATGGAGCGTGTTTAGCGCCTGGATTAAGTCCGAACAGGGAATTAAGGACATGCGGGATATAGAGAAGGCTCATTTGGTCGCCTATGCGGCGCACCTTAATGATCGCTACGAGCGGGGAGAAATCGCGCCATCCACGGCGCAGAACTACCTGAGCGCAGTGAATCGGGTGATGGAGATTGCGCGAAGCGACCGACAGGTACGTGTAGACCCCGTCTCCGAGGGTGGACTTCCAAAGCGCTCAGGTATCGCCACTGGCGACCGGAGTGTTTCGGAAGCGGCCCATAATGCCGCTATGGGGGCAGCCTCCGAGCGTCTTGGGGCTTTGTTGGAACTACAGCGTAATTTTGGTCTGCGGTTCGAGGAATCGGCCAAGCTGGATGCTGCCAGGGCACTAAGAGAGGCCGAGAAAACCGGCTCCGTGAGCATAAAGGATGGCACCAAGGGGGGCCGGGCGCGCACTGTTCCGATCACCAGTGAGGCTCAAATTACGGCGCTCCAGCGGGCCGCCGCCATACAGGATGGCCGCAGCATGATTCCTACTGAGCAGAATTATCGCGAGTTCCGGCAAGAAGCCTACCGGGAGATTGGCCGCCATCCGGTGAACTTCCATGGTGAACGGCACCACTACGCTCAAACCCGCTACCGGGACCTGCTGGGCGCGGAATGCCCGGTAAAAGCAGGAATAAAGCATGGCCGCGCCCATCATGAATACCTAGCCAAGGAACTTGGAGTATCTGTGGCCCACGCCAGGATGCTGGACCAGGAGATCCGGTCGGAGGTTGCGCGAGAGTTGGGCCACGGTCGTATCGACGTAACAAACTCCTATCTGGGGTAAGTAATATCAGGAGGAAGCAATGGAAAAATGGGTTAGAGAAAGATCACATATCTATGTCCGCCATGGCGGAAAGACCGCAAGGCGGGCGATGGTGAAACGTCTGATAGCGGCCCTGGAGGACATTGCGGCCAATGAGAAAGGCGTCAAATCCCCGTCCCAGGTCGGAAGAGCCCATATCCACAGATACTATGCCAGGCACCAGAGGCTGAGCGCGACGACATTGCGTGATCACTTCTATGCGTTCCGACTCCTGTGGGAATTGCTTGGTCGCGCTGGCGATCCTCCCCGGCCAAAAGATGGTGGAGCGCCGGGTTAGTCCTCACTCGTGCCGATGTGACACCTCTGGTCATAGTCATAGGAGTCTTGGAATCCTCCTTTCCTCTTTTTCTTTCTGCGTTGATAATTGCTCTCCCTACTGCCTGCTACGGCGCTCTTGCGAACCCAAGCTAGGTGTAGGAGAGTAATAAAGATTCATACTGAGCATAAAAGTATCACACTAAAATGGCAGCGATCGCAGTCGATACGCTGTCATTTTTAAATCAAAAATGACCCGAAGTTTGTTACGACTTACATATGGACGTGGCAAATTTGAAGGGAGATATCTTAGCTTTTCTAACACCCAGATACGACAAGAGCCACTAGAAGTGGCTCTATTACGCGCTACCTGCGGTCAATACTCAATGAGCGGAAGAGAACAGGGCTATTTGGATTCATCTGTCTACGAGTGGAGCCGAAGCCGCGTTTCTCATAGCGAGCATCAGTAGTATATGCTTGTAACCTGTCGAGCTCAAATCTAGCTGAACATCCAGGCGTTGCTGGCAATGCTTTTGCCCCGTTGCGTGTTTCAGGACAAACCTTACGTCATAGCTAGTAAATAAGTATG